>NZ_JBDJAW010000039.1 GCF_039649665.1 Microbispora sp. ZYX-F-249
GCCGGAGTGTCACCCGCCTCCTGCGCCGGATATCTCGCACGGGTCCTGAGCCCTGACATCCGGATCTGGGCCGTGAGAGGGGCATGACCCAGATACGCCGGAAACCCGCCGCGGGATGATCTTGAACGCCTGAGCGGGTCCGCCCGTCACCCGTTCGGCTCAGCGTCGTTGGTGGTGACGTTGGATGTCGTCCGGGGCGGGGTGGGTCGTGACCTCGATCGAGAGGACCGCGTATCCGCGGTTCAAGCGGCTGGTCGCCGCGCATGAGCTGCATCTGTTCTTCGCGCCGAGCCGTGACGAGGTTGAGTGGGCTACTACCCGTACCGACGGCGATGAGCATCTGCTGGCCCAGCTGCTGATGTTGAAGTCGTACCAGCGCATGGCGAGGCCCACCGGGAACGGCCGCTGACCCTGCTGTCGGAGAAGGGCGAGTCCGGCACCACTTGGTGTGCTCGCGGGTGGCGTGCTCCTTGACGAGGCCGGTCCAGCCAGCTCCGCAGGACTTGCCGCATAGGGTTGTAACGGCTACAGTTACGACTAAGCCGAGGGGCGAGGGAGGTGGAGTCCGACGTGAGTGCCAACAGCAGACTGACCATCGCGGCGCACACCCTGACATGGATCGGGCTGTATCAGCGGCGTGGCCACGAGGTCGCCACCTCCGAGCAGATCGCGACGAGCGTCAACACCAACCCCGTGGTGATCCGCCGCCTGCTGGGCGAGCTGCGTAAGGCCGGCCTGGCCGATTCACGGCGGGGGGCGGGGGCGGGCTGGATGCTCGCGCGGGACCTGGCGGCGATCACCCTGCTCGACGTCTACCAGGCGATCGAACCGGGACCGGTCTTCGCCCTGCATCGCGCGACACCGAACCCCGAGTGCGTCGTGGGCCACGGCATCGGGCCGGCAATGACCGCCGTGTACGACGACGTGGAGGCCGCCCTGCGCAGGGAGCTGGCCAAGACCACGCTGGAGGACGTGCTGCGGGACGTCTTGAAAGCCGCCTGACCTCGAACCGTCGACTTCCCCTGATCGGGGGGGTCGCATTCCACGGCCACCGTTGTAACCAAATTAGTTACACTAAGGAATCGGAGAATCTCATGGGACAACTGGATGGCAAGACCGCCCTCGTCACCGGCGCCTCCAGCGGCATCGGCCTGGCGATCGCCCGCCGTTTCGCCGCCGAGGGCGCCACCGTCTACCTGACCGGGCGCCGCAAGACCGAGCTCGACGCCGCCGTCGCACAGGTCGGAGCCCTAGGCATCGCCATCCAGGCCGACGCCTCCGATCTCGGCGACCTCGACCGGGTCTTCGCCGAGATCACGAACCGCAGCGGCCGCCTGGACATTGTGGTGGCCAACGCCGGGGTCGGGGAATACAGCCCGCTCGGCACGATCACCGAGGAAGAGTACGACCGCACTGTCTCGATCAATTTCAAGGGCACGGTCTTCACTGTCCAGAAGGCGCTGCCGCTGCTGACGGCCGGCGCCTCGGTGACGCTGATCTCTTCCAACTCGGCCCTGCTGGCCACCCCGGGCCTGGGCGTCTACGCCGCCTCCAAGGCCGCGGTCCGCAGCCTCGCACGCACCTGGGCCGCTGAGCTGGCCGGCCGCGGAATCCGCGTCAACGCTCTTACCCCCGGCCCTGTCGAGACCCCTGGCCTGGCCGAGCTCGTCGCCGCTTTTCCGCGCGACGATCGGCCCACCGCGGCCGAGCCCGCCCCGCCGACCCCGCTCGGCCGCCTCGGCCGTCCCGACGAGATCGCCGCTGCCGCCCTCTATCTGGCCGGCGACCAAAGCAGTTTCACCACCGGCGCGGAACTGCTCGTCGACGGCGGCGTCACACAGCTCTAGGCGGCGAATCGGCGAGGCGGGACGCATCGACGCTCCAGGGCCTCCGAGCCGCGTAATTGCGACCGTCTCGCCGGGGCAACGGCCTCGACACAGCAAGGAGTGCGTCGTGAAGAGCGTGGTCCACTACCGGGCGGGCGATGCGGCAGCCGTCGCACACATCGAGGACCTGCCGGAGGCGCCGGTCCCTCGGGCCGGCGAAATCCACGTGCGTGTCAGCATCTCCCCGGTCCACCGCGGCGATCTGGTCGCGACGGAGACCGGCCTGCCGGACGGATCCGCGGGGCGCAGGCTGGGCACCGAGGCGGCGGGCGTGGTGACTGCGATGGGTCCATCGGTGCCGGCGCTCCGTGTCGGCGATCGGGTAGCGGTCTTTCCGGCCCCGGGCGCATGGTCCGAGCACATCACCGTGCCGGCCGAGGCCGCCGTAGCCGTCCCGGACTCCCTCAGCGACGAAACGGCGAGCGCCCTGCTCGTCAACACCATCACCTCTCGTGACGTGCTCCGTGCGGTCGATGAGCGCAGGGCTGCCGCGGCAGCGCCGAGCGATTCTCCACTCCTCGTGTCGGGGGCCGCGTCCGCCGTCGGCAAGCTCATCGTTCAGTAGGCCCGCGACCGTGGCTGGCCCGTTGTCGCCGTCGTCCGCAGTGACCGTGCTGCGTCAACGGTCCGCACAAACTGGCCGGACGTGCCCGTCGTGGTCTCCGGAAGCGGCGGCTGGCAGCGCGAGCTGGAGGGGGCGGTCGGCGGGAGGCCGGTGCCGGTCACCGCCGCTGCGCACGGCGGTCCCTTCGTGCGGGAGATCCTGCCCTTTGTCGACGATGGCGGGACGCTGGTCGTCTGGGGCGACCTAGCCGCGCGGCCGTGGACGTTCTCGACGTTGGAGCTGCTCATGCGGGAACTGAAGGTCTGCGCGGTGAGCATCACGTGCTGGGCGACCCGCCCTGGGGATATCCGGGCCGCCGATCGGCGAGCCGCCCTCCAGATCGCCGCGCAGCATCCACACCTTCTCGCCGTTCATGCCGCCTACCCGCTCGACGAGCTGCCGAGCGCCATCTCGGCGCCGCCGACCAGCGGCACCGGCACCGTATTGCTCAAGCTGAACCGACCAAGCCTGGACCGCAGGGGAGCAGTGACCGCATGGAATTCAAGACCATCGGCACCATCGGTGCGGGAGCACCAGCACAAGCCGTGACCGCCCACGCGGCACGCGCCGGGCACCCGGTGCTGGTCAGCAACAGCCGCGGCCCCAGCACACGCGGCGACGCCGTCGCCGCCATCGGGCCCGGCGCCTCGGCGGCCACGTTCGAAGAAGCGGCGGCGGCGACCTGGTCCTGCTCGCCGTCCCGTTCGGCGCGGTCCCCGCGGTCGGGCGGCGGCTCGGGGACTGGACGGGCCGAGTGGTGGTCGACATGACCAACCAGTTCGCCCGGTCCGACCCCTACCGCGGCTTCGCCGACGTCTCGCCGCTGACCGGCAGCGAGTGGGTCGCCCAGCAACTGCCCGGCGCCACGCTGATCATGGCCTCAACGCCATGTTCGCCACCTATATGGCTCCCGATCCCCGGCACCAGGACGGCAACCAGGTCGTCTTCCTCGCCGGTGACGACGAGAGCGCCAAGACCCCCTTCACACGTGCTGGCCGAATTCGGGTTCGCGCCGGTCGACCTTGGCGCGCTGCGCGAAGGCGGGGCGCTCATGCAGCTCGGCGGGCCGCTGAGCGGCAAGCACTTCCTGTTCCAGGGCTGAGGCCCGACCGACACCCTCAAGAGACGAAGAGACAAAGGACAAGGACGATGGCACCAGATACTCAGACCTCGCGGACCGTGGCCGAGAAGTTCCTGGAGCGCCTCGGCAGGCAGGACCCCGACGGCATCCAGGAACTGTTCTCCGAGGAGATCGACTGGCACGTCCCCGGCAGCGACGCGCTGCCCTGGACCGGGCGCCGTACCCGCCGGGAGGAGGTCGCCCCCTACTTCACCACCATGTGGCCGCACTTCGCGCACGGCCAGAGCGAGGTTGTGCTGGAGCGCTTCATCGTCGACGGTGGTGACGTGGTGCTGCTGGCAGTCTTCACGCACACCGTCGTGGCCAGCGGCAAGGAGTTCACCACACCGGTGGCCATGCACCTGGCGGTCGAGGACGGCCGAATCGTTCGCATGCACCTGTACGAGGACACACTGACCGTCGCCGAGGCATTTAACGCCGGCTGAGCGGAGGACACTCAGGGCCCCCGCGGCCCGGGGCGGCCCGGCCGGGCATGTACGCACAGGGTCAGCCGAGACACAGCCGAAGCCGAAACGGAGAGCAGAACTCGCCCCCAGCCAATCGCTGCCGGTCAGCACGGTGGGGCGGTCGGCCTTCGGCGATGACTGCCGACCAGGTCCCCCAGCTCGCCAGGCCATCGGCCGGTGTCGCCATGTCGACCAGCGTGCCGCCCGCCGGGCCTGCCGCGCTGGGAACTTGACCGGCGCCCACGAACTTTCGCCCCCACCGTGTTCCGCCGGTCTCCGGCCTCCTCGCCCGGCTGAATGGTGTTCGCGAACGATCGTTGGCCGACAGGCAGGCGACGCGTCCAATGAACCCTTGCAATCCGGGGGTTCACGGCAGCGCGAATCCAATCAGATCCGATGGCGATTGCTGACGGGGTTTGACGACAGATAGGGCCCACGTTGCGTAGCCCGGTCGACCCGGCCGGCGCCAGGGCGAGCACGAGCTCGGCCATCTTCGGCTGGAGGCCGGCTCTCGCCCGCATGCGCGTCATACGGCGGGGCGTCGGCGGCGACGTCACTGGTGTCGGCGGCGGCGGTGAACCAGTTCCCCGAGCCGCTGATAGGACTCGATCGTGCCCCGACCTGATGGTCGAGCGGGAGGGGACCGCCGTCGCTTGCCGCGGCCGGCCTGACCGCCACCGGAGGGCTCAGGCCGGCGGCGGTCCGGCCTCCTCGCTCTCCAGCCGCCTCTTGGACCCCCGCACCTCGTTGCGGACGTCGGCGGGCAGCCGGCGGCGCAGGGCCGGCTCCAGCAGCCAGCGCAGGAACGGGGCGAAGTCGATGGAGATCGTGCGCCGCACCCGGGAGACGCCGTCCGCGACGGCCTCCGCCTCGAAGGAGGCGCTGAAGCGGGACAGCAGGTGGTTGAGCCGGTTGCGGGGCAGGGGCGCGTAGCGGACGTCGACGCGCCGGCCGGGGGTCAGGCGCATCTGGGAGACGAGCTTGGGCGCGGGGCCCGGGATGCCCGGCAGTCGGGGGCGGAACCTGAACTCCACGACGTCGCCGACGCGACGCACCCAGTCGATCGGGCCGATCTTGTCGTCGATCTCCGCGTAGCGCTCGGCGTCCATCACGAAGTCCAGGTATTCCTGTGGCGTGCAGCGGATGGTCTCTTCCACGATCACTTCAACCATAGAAAGAGAGTACTCTCTCACTATGGCGAGAACGACCCCGGGCGTGACCCGGGAACGCATCCTGGACGAGGCCATCCGGCTGTTCGCGCGGGACGGCTACGGCGCGACCTCGGTGACCGACATCCAGCGCGCCTGCGGCCTGGCCGGCGGCTCGGGAGCGCTCTACAAGCACTTCCCCTCCAAGAAGGCCCTGCTGGAGGCGGCCGTGCGGCGCAACCTGGACACCATGGCGCGCCGGAGGGCGCAGGTGGTGGAGCACGTCCCTGACGACCCCCGCCAGGCGCTGCGCCTGATGGCGGACGCGGTGTGGAACGTGATCGACGGCGACCGGGACCTGGTGCGCATCATGCTGCGCGAGTTCACCGCGTTCCCGGAGATCTTCGAGCCGATGTGGCAGGGCGTGCTGGCCACCCTCTACCGCGAGTGCACCGTCTGGATCGAGGCCCAGCGGGCGGCGGGCGTGGCCGAGGCGGCCGACCCGGAGGCCACGGCCGCCGTGCTCATCTCGTCGCTGACCTACTTCCCGCTGCTGCGCATTCTCATCGGCCACACGCCGGGCGACCTGGACCGGGAGACGTTCCTGACGGCGTGGGCCGGCCACGCGGCCCGCACGCTCGCCCTGCCGGAGGAGTGAGCCGGACGAGTGAGCCGGCTCCCGAGGAGGCGGCTTCGATCCGGCTCCACGGGTGGGTCAGGCCGGACAACCTTCAGAGTGAGGTACAGGAAGCGGCGGGCCCACTCAACCAGCGTCCCGGCGTAGGCGCTGTCGCCCAGATGAGGGTGAGCTGCGGGTGCAGCATCCGCAGCCGGGCCAGCAACTCCCGGGCGGCCTCGCGGTCGGGCTGTCCGGCGGCCGTGACCATGACCATGACCATGATGAGCAGGCCGAAAGTGTCCACGACCAGGTGACGTTTTCTCCCCGGCACCTGTTTCCCTGCGTCATAAGACCGGGAGCGGCCGGTGACGGTGGCCGCGGCGCGCACCAACCGGGAGTCGGTGACGCCCGCGACCGGGTTGGGGCAGCGCCCGGCGTGCAACCGGATGGCGGCCTCGCACCCGCCCTGACCGTGTCCTGGCCGATAAGGCCTACTATGCGATGCCCAGCGGCATGAGGATCACCGAGGCGGCCGCCGCAAAGCTCTCCCTCGGCTCGTATCCGGCCCGGCTGGACCACGCGGAACTGCGGCGCATCGCCGACCTCGGCTTCGCCTACGGCTGGTTCAGACGCCCGATCGACCTCGGCAAGGTGATCGTGAAGGGCGGCTGAGCCAGCGGCCGGAGACGGTTGCGCGCGGCCCGGAGACGTTCCCGGTCATACGCCACTGGGCTGTCTGCCCCGTTTCCACCGCACGGGCACGGTGCGGTGGCGGCCGCCACGCCGGGAGGTGACAGTGGGGGGCTGGACCTGGCCGGCCTCGGCGGCGTCGAGGTAGCGGATCAGCGCCTGACGGTTACGGTCCAGCACCTCCATGCGCTCGTCGATGTCCCGGAGGGCCTCCCGCAGGATGCCGACCAGATCCGGGCAGCTGGTCAGCCGTGGCTGCTTGCCCGCGGCGCACGGCAGCAGCTCGCGGATGACCTCGGTGGACAGCCCGGCGGCGAGCAAACCACGAATCTGCGCGACGATCATGGGGGCGTCGTCGGCGTAGTCGCGGTACCCGTTGGCCAGCCGGACGGAGGTGAGCAGGCCCTGTGCTTCGTAGTAGCGCAGCAGCCGGGTGCTGACCGAGCTGCGGCGCGCCAGCTCGCCGATGAGCATGTGATCTGCCCCATATCAGCTTGACGTTCCAACCGATGTCAAACCTTAGCGTCGCTCCCATGCAGTACACGCATCTGGGCCGCACCGGCCTGCAGGTCTCCCGGCTCGTGCTCGGCACCATGAACTTCGGGCCGGACACCCCCGAGGACACCAGCCACGCGATCATGGACCGTGCGCTCCACCTCGGCATCAACTTCTTCGACACCGCCAACATCTACGGCTGGCGCCTCGGCGAGGGCTGGACCGAGCAGATCATCGGACGCTGGCTGGCCAAGAGCGGGCGCCGCGACGACATCGTCCTGGCCACCAAGGTCTATGAGCCGATGGGGCAGGGCCCGAACACCCGCGGCCTGTCGGCGCTGCACATCCGCCGCCAGGTCGAGGACAGCCTGCGCCGCCTGCGCACCGACCACATCGATCTCTACCAGGCGCACCACATCGACAGGACCACGCCATGGGAGGAGTTCTGGCAGGCCATGGACCTCCTGGTGGAACAGGGCAAGATCTTGTACGTCGGCTCCTCCAACTTCGCCGGCTGGCACATCGCCCAGGCCAACGAGGCCGCCCGGCGACGCCACTCGCTCGGCCTGGTGAGCGAGCAGTCGCTGTACAACCTCGCCGAACGCACCGCGGAGCTGGAGGTGCTGCCGGCCGCCCGCGAGTACGGCCTCGGCGTGATCCCCTGGTCCCCGCTGTACGGCGGCATCCTCGGCGGCATCCTGCGCAAGACCCACACCGGACGCGCCTCGGGATCCGACCTCACCGCCAAGCGGCTGGCGGCCAACCGCGAGCGGGTGGCGGCCTACGAGCTGTTCTGCGACGAGATCGGCCACCCTCCGGCCGACGTCGCCCTGGCCTGGCTGCTCCACCAGCCCGGCATCACCGGCCCGATCATCGGCCCGCGCACGCTGGACCAGCTCGACCGCTCGCTGCAGGCCCTCGCTCTGCGCCTCGGCGCGAGCGAGCTGGCCCGCCTGGACGAGATCTTCCCCGGCCCCGGCCCGGCCCCCGAGGCATACGCCTGGTAACCGGCCCGCCACCGACGCCCGAGGGACCGGAAATGCGGGAGGGGCCAGCCCCATCCCGCCCGGCAAGCAGGAGAACCGCAGGCCTCCCGCCGGTCCAGTAGCCGCGGCTGCCGCCCGGGCTCAGCGGTCGCACATCGTGGTGACGAAGGCGTCGATCAGGTGCTGCCGATTGCCGGGCACGCCGGTGACGTAGACGGTGGCGGCGCGCCCGGCCCGGTCCCGGCCGCTGAACACCGCGGCCCCTGGCATATCGCCGGCGGCGAAGTAGGTGTAGCCGCAGCTCGTCTTCATCCGGGCCACGCCGTAGCCGTAGTGGGCGCCCGCGGGCCAGCCTTCCTGCTCGATCTTCACCGGCCGGGTCATCATCGTGCTCAGCGGGGCCTTGCGCCAGAACCGGTTGAGGTCTTCGGGAGTGGAGACCAGGCCGCCGCTGGGGCCGAACTGGTAGGTGGGCAGCTGGTCGGTCAGGTCCACCTCACCGTCCTGCGGGTGGCCGGGGTGCACCCCATAGGTGTGGGCGTGCGGGCCGCGGATGCCGTAGTCGCCCTTGGCCGGCCAGTACGTGTCCCGCATCCCGTACGGCTTGAGGATCAGGTCCCGGCTCGCCTGGCGGAAGTCCTTGCCGGTCACCGCGGTCACGATCATGCCGAGGACCAGGTAGTTGGTGTTGGCGTAGGCGAAGGAGCCGCGGGGCGTGGGCTTGCGCGTCAGCGCCGCCTGGAGGAAATCCGGGAAGGGTTCCTTCCACTCGATTCCGTCGAGGAACTCGGGCAGGCCGCTGGTCTGCTGCAGCAGCATCCGGACAGTGATCTTCCGGCCGTCGATCCCGGCGCCGTCGCCCGTGCCGCGCAGCACCCCGGGCAGGTAGCGCTCCACCCTGGCGTCCAAGTCGATCTTGCCTTGATCAACCAGTCGCAGCACGGTGGCGGCGATGATCGGCTTGCTCACACTGGCGATCCTGAACCGGCCCCGGGGGCCGATCATCGGCTTCCCGCTCCCCCGCTGAGCGGTACCGGAGCGCCGGGTCACGCTCACCCCGCCGGGACTGCGCACCCGGCTCAACGCGCCCGCCATACCGTCAACGGTGGTGAGCACGTCAAGGCGGGACTGCGGCGAGGGAGCCGCGGTGGCGGCATAGGCGGGAAGGACAGGGGCGAGGACCAGGCACCCGGCGGCAAGAGAACCAGCGACAGCAGCAGCAGGCAACTTCGTCATGCATCCAATGTCTCGGGAATCTCACCCAAGATCAGTCACGCCTGCATGCCTGTGCGGGTGGGGTCTTCCCTACCATCGAGATGATCGCCAAGTGACGCATACGCTCACGCCACCTGCCTGGCGCACCTGAACGCCACTGTCCACCGCCGGTGGCGTCACTCGCGCAGTTTCGTTTCCTTTCCGCCCCTCGGTACCACCCCTGCCTGGCGGCCCTCGAAAACGCGTGCGGCCACGCTGTTGCCGACGATGACCCGCCGGTGGGCGACGTTCATCAGCAGCCGCCCGTTGTCGAGCTGGATGCCGTGACCGGGGCCGGGGAGTGCAGCGCCCACTCGTAGTCAAAGCGGGCGAACAGGTCGTCGAGCACGCGCGGCCGACCCCAGGTGAGCCCGCCGTCGGTGCTGAAGATCACGTAGCAGGCTGCCGGTGTCGCCGGAGCAGGAGGTGTTCTCCGGCAGACGCTCCGACAGGTTGGAGAACAGGAACACCTCGCCCGTGGTGCGGTCGTGGACGAGCGCGGGGTTGCCCCAGGATTGCCCTTCGACCGACGGCACCACGACCTGCGTCGGGCTCCACGTCCTGCCCTGGTCGGTGCTGCGCCGCAGCAGCAGGTCGCGCGGGCCCGCGTCGCAGACCTCGTGGCGGCCTTCGAAGGCGAGGATCGTGTCGTCCCGCAGCACGGTGAGCCCGTGCACGTGGTAGTTGGCCAGCGTTCCTGTCGAGGAGTCCCACAGGGTGGCCTCCTCGAAGAACGGCTCGGCCAGTCCGGTCGCGGCGGCCGGCGCGGCGGTGCCGGCGACGATTCCCAGCGTGAAGGCCCTGCGGCCGATGACGGGGTCGGTCATGTGGTGCTCCCGGGGTCGGTGAGGAGGTGGGGGGTCAGCGGTCCACGGCGCGGGCGGCTCCTCGACCTCGTCCGGTGCGCAGGGACCCAGGGGCGGGGCGGAGTGCGGCGGGCACAGCCCGCCCATCGCCAGGAGTGGTAGGTACCGATCAGCCGCTCGCTCACCGCCCGCTGCTGCTCACGGATCTCCTCCAGCTTCGCCCGGGCCTACTTCAGGTTGCCGGCCATCCGCTTGCACAGCATCTGCGCCGGATCATCACGCGCCCGCGCCTGAGCGACATGCACCAGGCACGCCAGCAACGCCACCCGCTTGACCGGCTCATACCGGCCGAGCGGTCAACATCTCCCCTTGCTGTTCGTCGCCGTTCCACGTGAGCTCCAGCAGGGACGGCAGGCGATCCGCGCACGTGGCGGAGGACGTACCCGGCGTCATGTCGGAGCGTTTGACAGTCTGGAAACCTCGCCGTCGGACCTCGGCCCCGCACTTCGTACGCCTGTGCGGGGCGATGGCCGATCGCGGGGGCGGCGAGTGCCGTCGCGCCGGCGGTCAGAACGGCTTCCGCCGACTCCGGTCAGGGCCCTGCCCGTTCGTCAATGACGGAGGTCGAGGCCATGAGCGTGACGGAGCCCTTGTTTTCTCGCTGTTGTCAGTCCTTCGGGCAGAAGACCGCTTCGGCGGCCTTGACCAGAAGCGGATCCAGCGCCTGGTCGGTGTTGGGGACGGCCAGGGTGGCCGACAGGGCGAACTGCGTGCGGCCGTCACGTGAGACGAAGGTGACCGCGTTGAAGCCGGGGCCGCTGCCCTTGAGCGACATGATCGCCGGCTGGCCCCCGCACGGCAGTGCGGGCTGCGGCTGGCCGCCCCCGCCTTCGGACGGCTGCCCGGACGGCTGCGGCGCGCTTCTCGGTGGTCCCATGAGCACCTTCTTCAGTTCTTCGGGCAGCAGCCGGTTCTGGGCAAAGGCCCGCTGGAAGGCGCTGATGTCGTGTGCGGTGGAGATGACGCCGCCGGCGGCGTAGCCGTAGCTCATGTTGTGCCGGTCCACATCGCGCAGCTTGCCCGTGCTGTCGGGGAAGTAGCCGTGGCCGTGCGGGCCCTTGATGCCGCCGGGGAACGTGGTGGGCAGGTAGGAGTCGTCCATGCCGACGGGATCGAAGAGCCGCCGCTCGAACTCGGCGGCCACGGTGTGCTTGGTGTACCTCTCGATGATCAGGCCGAGCAGCATGTAGTTGGTGTTGGAGTAGGAGAACTTCTCTCCCGGTTCCTGGGTCCGGGGCAGAGTGCGGGTCTTCTTCACCAGCTCGATCGGCGGGTAGTAGGTGGTGAAGTCGAAGGTGTCGACCACCTTGTCTTGAAAGAAGTCGGGGATGCCGGAGGTGTGCTGGACGAGCTGCTGCAGGGTGATCTCGCTCGCGCGTTCCACCAGGTCCTTCTCGGCGACCTCCGGGAGCAGGTCGCTGAGCTTGTCGTCGAGCTTGAGCTTGCCCTCCTTGACCAGTTGCAGCACCACGACGCCGGTCATCTGCTTGGTCTGGGAGCCGACCCGGAAGCGTGCGCCGGTCGGGATCCTGCCGCCCTTGCCGTTCAGCAGGCGGGTGCCGGCCGAGCCCTTGCCGACGCGCTCGCCGTCGACGTAGACCTCGCCGATGGCACCCACCACCTCGGGCGTCTTGTCCAGTTCCTCCAGCGCCTGCTGCACATCCCCCAGACGGGGCCGGCTCGCGGCGGAGTCCGCCGCGGCGGGCAGAATACTCAGCGTCAGCATGGCGCAGGCCAGGCCGGCCAGGCCGGCCGCTGTTGCACGATTCACGAAAAGAATCCTTTCTTGGGACCCGCGCACGAAGCCACCGGGTGGGATCGCCTCGCGCACGGCCGACGAGACCAACCCCATGGGTAGCCGGCGAACCACCGGAACCGAGGGGGGCCGGGACAGGCGCGGCACGTAGCCCGCGCCTCGCCCCTGGAGGCGGGGGCGGGCTCGGGGAGCCCGGCGCTGATCTGTAGTTCGGCGCCGGGCCTTCATCGTGAGCGAGGGTCAGGCACTCCGAATCTCGGCTGCCTAGTGGAGCTCCCCCGGGCCGGGTGGGACCTCAACCGGCCCGTGGTCCCCGGGGCGCTTCGGTGCGGCGCTGCCACACCTTGTCAGGGGTATCGCCAGTCCACCTTGCGCTCGAGTGGCGTCGATGTGGGAGTCGAGCTGACGGTCGTCCCGGTCGAGGATCCCTCCGCCGGAGACCTGGCGGTTCGGTGGCCGCCGTCGCACAGCGAGCGGGTCGTCCCTCCGGAACGGCCGCCCGTCTCTATGCCTGGGGGCAGAACACCGTTTTGGCCGCTTGCCGGGTGGCGTTGATCATGGCCTGACGTTCGCGGTCGGACATGGCCAGCGTGGTGGACACGGCGAACTGCATGCGGCCGTCGGCCGACGTGTAGGTGACGGAGTCGAACCCGGGGAAGCTACCCGCTACCGCGGGCGGGATCTCGGGCTTGCCGCCGCACATGCCGCCGGGCGGCAACGGGGACTGCCCCTCCGGCGGATCGATGATCACCTTCTGCAGCGACGCCGGCAGCAGCTTGCCTCGCCGGAAGGCGCGCTGGAAGGCGCTCATGTCGTGCGCGGTGGACACCACACCCCCGGCGCCCAGCAGGTAACTGGCGTTGACCCGGTCGACGTCGCGCATCGTGCCCGTGTCGTCGGGGGCGTAGCCGTGCCCGTGCGGGCCGGTGATTCCCTGAGGAGGCGCGACAGGCAGGTAGGTGTCCCTCATCCCTAGTGGGGTGAACAGCCGCCGCGTGAACTCGGTCGCCAGGCTGCGGCCGGTCAATTTCTCGATGATCAGGCCGAGGAGGATGTAGTTGGTGTTGGAGTACTGGTAGGTCCCGATCTCGACGGTCCGGGACTTCTTCCGCGAGAGCGCCAGCAGGTCGGCCGGGCTGTAGCGGGTGGTGAAGTCGAACAGGCCCACCGGCATGTAGTCGGGAATGCCGCTGAGGTGCCGGAGCAGATGCCGTACCGTGATCTCTCCCGCTCGCTCCACCTGGTTCTTCGTCACCACGTCCGGCAGGACGTCGGCGAGCGTGTCATCCAGACTGATCTTTCCTTCCTCGACCAGCTGCAGCAGCACCGTGGCCGTCATCTGCTTGGTCTGCGAGCCGATCCGGTAGCGGGCACTGGAGGGGATCTTGCCGCCCTTGCCGCCGAGCAGGCGGGAGCCGGCCGATCCCGTGCCGACGCGTTTGCCGTCGACGTACACCTCGCCGATGGCGCCGACGACGCCGGGAGTCCCGGCCAGGGTCTCCATGGCCTGCTGGACGTCGCCCACCAGCGGCTTGGTCGCAGTGGTTGTGGTGGCCGTGGCGGGCACCGCGGTGCCCAGCGTCAGGACCGCGCAGGACAGAGCGGCCGCCCGGGCCGCCCTTGAGAGTTCGCGTCGAATCATGTGATCACCTTGGTGGTCGCGCGGCGCTGCCCGCGTCTGGCGGCGGTCACATGAACGCGTCTGTCCGAGGATGTACGCGCGGGGCGGCGTATCCCTCCTGAGACAGACGTGACGGCACGCGAGCGGACTTTACACTTGCCAAAACCATGACAAAGCACAGTGTGGCCGTCCTGCGCGGCTGGGTGCGCCGCGCGGCGGTGCAGGACACGGCCCTGGGGGCCGGGCTGCTGGCGGCCTGCGTGACGGTGAACCACCCGCAGGCCGCGGTGGCCGCCGCGCCCGGCGCCCATGGCATGGCCGGCCTGTGGGTGTGGTGGGGCATGACGGCGCTCATCGTGACCGGTGTCGCGCTGCGCCGGAGCCGGCCGCTGCCGATGCTGGCGCTGTGCACAGCGGCGGCGGGGGTGCACCTGGCCGCCAATGTGCCCCCGATGATCGCCGATCTGGGGGTGCTGATCGTGCTGTACACCGTCGCCGCCCGCACCACCCGGACCGTCTCCGCCGCGGTGCTGGCCGCCCTGCTGCTACTCGTCACGGCATGGAGTCTGTACCAGGGGCTCGCCGGTCTGCCGACCCCGGTCTTCCAGGTACGCCACGCCCAACCGCGCGGGCCCGAGCAGGCGACACGGGAGAACGGGCCGGTCGCCTGGAGCGGGGTGTTCGTCCTGGGCTCGGGGCTGGTGGCCGCCTGGGCGATCGGATCGAGCGCGCGCAGCCGCCGGGCCTACCTGGAACAGCTCCGCGAACGCGCCCGCGACCTGGAGCGCGAACGCGACCAGCAGGCGGCGCTGGCCGTGGCCGCCGAGCGCGGGCGGATCAGCCGGGAGATGCACGACGTCGTGGCGCATGGCCTGTCTCTGATCGTCATCCAGGCGCAGGGCGCCGCTGCCGCGCTGGAGCACCGGCCCGCCGACACCCGCGCCGCCCTGGAGACCATCGTCACGACCGGGCGGGCCAGCCTGGCCGACATGCGGCGGGCGCTCGGCGCGCTCGGCGAGGTGGACGACGCCTGGCATCCCCAGCCGGGGCTGGTCCAGCTCCCCGCTCTGCTGACCCGGGTACGGCGGGCGGGCACACCGGTGCGGCTGCGCGTGAGCGGTGTCCCCGCCACCCTGCCCGCCCCGGTGGACCTGACGGCATACCGGATCGTCCAGGAGGCGCTGACCAACACCATGAAGCACGCCGGCGCCGGCGCGAGCGCCGACGTGGTCCTGACCTACGGCGACACGACAGTGAACATCGAGGTCACCGACGACGGGCAGGGCCCGCCACACGACCCGCGCCACGGCAACGGACTGCGCGGCATGCACGAGCGCGTGAAGCTGCTCGGCGGCACCCTCCGCACCGGGCCGGTGGCCCGGGGCGGCTTCACCGTGCGGGCGTCACTGCCGGTGGACGAGCCGGCCGACGGGCCACGCGCATGATCCGCGTCCTGCTCGCCGACGACCAGGCCCTGGTCCGCACCGGCTTCCGCATGATCCTGGAGAACGCTCCCGACATGGAGGTGGTCGGCGAGGCCGGCGACGGCGCCCAGGCGGCCGTGATGGCGCGCGAGCTGCGGCCGGACATCGTGCTGATGGACGTGCGCATGCCGGAGGTGGACGGCGTCGAGGCGACCCGCCGCATCTGCACCACCGCCCAGGACGGTTCCGGAACGCCCGTCCGGATTCTGATGCTGACGACCTTCGACCTCGACGAATACGTCTACGCCGCCCTCCACGCCGGCGCGAGCGGCTTCCTGCTCAAAGACACCCTCGCGCCCGATCTGCTGTCGGCCATCCGCGTGGTCGCCCGCGGCGACGCGGTCGTCGCGCCCAGCGTGACCCGCCGGCTCCTCGAACGCTACGTCGGCACCGGCCCCCAGCCGGCCACATCCGCCACCCGTCCCGACGCCCTGACCGAACGCGAACGCGAAGTGCTCGCGCTCATCGCCCGCGGCCTGTCCAACAGCGAGATCGCCGGCCTCCTTCACCTCACCGAGGGCACCGTCAAGACGCACGTCAGCCGGATTCTGTCCAAGCTCGGCCTGCGCGACAGGGTCCAGGCCGTGGTGTACGCCTACGAATCCGGCGTGGTACGCCCGGGAGCCGGCTGAACCGTGAGCGGGACAGGACGACCGAGCGGCGCGGCAGGCCACACCTGGGGCTTCAGCCGTGGGCGGCGTGGCGCTCCAGGACACGTACACGTCGGCCTCGCCGACACCAGGGAACGACCGGGCGGCAGCGCGGCCAGCACGCGGGGATTGGCGCGCACCGACGGCCAGGCATAGCCCTCCCAGCGGTGCGAGGACCACCCGCCGTCACGCCCCGATGTGGTGGTCTGCCACTGGGACTCCTGCACGAGTTGGGGCCTGCAGGTGGCCGACTACGCTCTGCGCGCCGACCGGCACGGGGTCCTCGACGACGACGTCTCCCCGCTGTCGCCGCTCCGCCACGCTCACATCGACATGCTGGGCCGTTACTCCTTCGCCACCCTGCCTGCCGGGGCTGGGCCGACAGCAGTGCATCGATGTTCGAAGACGAAGCACACCCGCTCGGCAGAGTACCGACGATAGAGGGTGTTGCTGCACTTTCAGCCTCGTTGTTGTCAGTGCCAACTGTGCGACGCTCTGCGATTTCATGTCGCGCAGTGGGTGAGGGTTGCCGGGTAGGCGGTGTCTCCAGGCGGGTGCAGGAAACGGTGCTCTCGCTGCGGCGGGTGGTCTTGCGCCGGGTGCGAGGTCCTACGACCAATGGCGTAGGACATACCCGGCTGTGGCCTGAGGCGGCGGCGGGCGAGACCGCCATAGCGTCAACGCCATGAAGATCGGAATTCTTGGAACGGGCAACGTAGGACGGGCACTGGCCGCCGGCTGGACCGGTGCGGGCCATGACGTCGTCCTGGGATCGCGGCGGTCGGACGACACCCAGTTGCGGGCGGAACTGGCGGCCACGCTCGGAGAGGGCGTACCGGTCGCGGACCCGCTCTCAGCCGTCGTGGGCGCGGAGGTGGTGGTCAACGCGACACCCGGCACAGCCTCCGTGCCGCTGCTCGCCGAGATAGGCGCCCCGGCCCTGGCGGGGAAGGTGCTGCTCGACGTGTCGGTCGGTTTCACCGAGGACGGCGCGCTCTCCCACCCTGGAGAGAGCCTCGGCGAGGAGATCCAGCGAACGTTTCCGGACACGATGGTCGTCAAGACGCTCTGCACCATCGACGCACGGCTCATGGGTACGCCTGACTCGTTGGAGGGCCCGAGCACGGTCTTCCTCTCAGGGGATGACGGCGAGGCCAAACGCACGGTCGGCGGGCTCTTGAATGACCTGGGCTGGCCCACGGAGTCGCTGCTCGATCTGGGAGGCATCACCACGGCTCGGGGCCAGGAGCATTACAGCCTGCTCTTCCTGGGCATCGCCGGCGCCATCGGCTCGTACGGTTTCGGGATACGGGTGGTGGCTCCGTCCCGGGGCTAGGTGGCAGTCTTCAGATCTTGGATCGTTAGCTCCCGTAGGTGGATTGGCGATATGACCGCGCATGGGCCGGTCCGCGCTTCCAAAAGTCCGCGCGCAACAGCGTGAGGGAGCGCCGATATGGCCGGGGCATGGGAAGGGTCTTTCCGAGGGATGGATCGAGGTTGCTCACGGACAGGTACCCGGCTGAGGCTTCATCACCCAGCAAGACGCAGGGCGGCGAAGCGCGATGTGCGGGTCGGGGCCAGCGGCGTTCCGGTGAACCAGGCGTCGAGCCTGCTGAGGTTCATCGCCGCGGCAATGAGTAGGTGCTGGAGATGGTCTCGGCGGTCCCGCGGTAGCGGGACCGCCGCAGGCCGAAGCCTTTGACGCCCTGGGCGATGGCGCCCTCGATGCCTTGCCGGTGGGCGTAGCGTTGCTGCCACTCGTCGGTGCTCTGCCTGACCCGCGCGCGTTGCAAGGCTTCGTGCTCTTTCCGTGGGCGCAGGGTGATGCGCCGGCCTTTCGCTCCGCGGGTGCGCAGGTGATCGTCGATGATCATGAACTGCTGGATCCACACGTGGCGCGACCTCGTTCTTGGGCAGCCGGAAGTCCTCGATGCGCGCCTCGTACCGGTCGCACCAGTTGTCGATGCGTTCTACGGCTGAGCGACGGGGGCCGCGTTCACCGCGCGGGCGCCGCCGTCCTGCGTCCGGAAGATGAACACCGCTGGCTGTCTGCTATCAGCGCCTCTCTGGGGCTGTTCAGGCGGAGGGCATCAGGTCGCGGCGGCGCAGGAACGCCAGACCCGCCGTGGTCAGGGTGATGGCTACTACGGTCAGCCCCAGCAGCGACGCAACCGGTGACGAGGCGCCGCTCAGCAACATCGCCGGCACGTGCACGAACGGCGAAAGGTCCAGAACGATCCCGGTGGCCAGTTTGAATTCCGCCAGCAGGTCCACGACCAGGAAGAGGCCGAGCGCGGTCCAGCTCACGGCCGCCGCCAGCCGTGGCAACAGGCCGAACATCAGCGTCGCGATCCCGGTCATGGTCCAGACCGCGGGCAGGTAGGCCAGCGTGGCCCCGGTGACGCGGGCCACGTCGCCGTCGAAGGTGAGCCCCGCCGCCGCGCCCAGCACGGTCAGCAGCAGCACCGGGCTCACGACGGCGAGTACCAGGTGGCTCAGCGCCCAGCGCAGCCGGCCGACGGGGGTGGACAACAGCAGTTCGGCCCGGCCCTCCGCCTCCTCTATACGGGCGCGCAGCGCCGACACCAGTGCCGCTCCCGCGACGAGCTGGCTGAGCACGTACATCACGAACGTGAAGAACACGTCCGAGAGCCGGGCCTCGGCGCCGCCGAGAGTCGCGGCCAGCTCCCGCAACTGCGGCGTGTCCAACTGGGTGTTCAGCCCGCGTGCCGCCACGCCGAGCAGGGCGCCCAGCGCTCCGAATCCGATCGCGAAGCCCGCGAGCGTGCTGCGGTGCAGGCGAGCGGCCAGGCTGAACGCGCCCGGCAGGGTTCCGCCGGCGGGTCCGGGGCGGGCGGGGATCAGGCCGCCGGCCACGTCACGCCGTGTGGACAGCGCGAACGCGACCGCCGTCAGGGTGGCGACGAACACCGCGATCAGCCCCAGCACCCACCACTGGTCCCCGGCGTAGGGTCTGGTCAGCCGGACCCAGCCGAACGGCGACACCCAAGCCAGCCAGCCGACGTGACCCGCGTCGGCCAGCGAGCGCAGCGCGAACAGCAGGCCGCCGGCCGCGATCGCGATGCCGCGTGTCGTCCCGGAGAAGGCGGTGAGCTGCCCGGTGACGGCGGCCACGGCCGCGAACGCCCAGCCGCCCGCGGCCGTGGACAGCCCGAACAGCAGCGAGGAACCCGCGGGCAGGCCGCCCGCGACCAGGGCGGGCACCGACAGCAGGCCCAGGAGCAGGTTGGCGGCCAGCACGGCCGCGAGCGCGGCGGCCAGCGGCGCATGACGGCCGATGACACCCGAGGCCAGCAGCTCGCGTCGGCCGGTCTCCTCCTCGACCCGGGTGTGCCTGGTCACCAGCAGGATGCTGACGAGCCCGCCGATCAGCGCGAGGGAGGAGCCGAGCGTCCAGGCGGTCAGGCCGCCGACGCTCGCGTCGTAGATGGGGCCGCGCATCGCCAGCTGCGCCGGGTTGCCCGCCGAGGCGGCCGCGAAGGAGTCGCGGGCGGCCTGGTCGGCGTACAGGTCGGTGGTGGCGGAGGCGATGCTCGCCGGCAGCAGTGCGCTGATCACGATCCACACCGGCAGCAGCACGCGGTCCCTGCGCAGGATGAGCCGGATCAGTGTCCCTGTGCCGGTCATGGTGCCGGTCATCTGGCGGCTCCCTCGTAGTGGCGCAGGAACAGTTCCTCCAGCGTCGGCGGCTGCGTGGTCAAGGTGCGTACGCCCGCTCTGGCGAGCTCGGCGAGCACCGCGGTGAGCGCGTCACCGTCGACCTGACAGCGAAGCCGCGCGCCGTCCACGGTCAGATCGTGTACGCCGGGCAGGGTGGCCAGCCCGGGAGCGGGCCCGATCAGCTCGGCGGTCACCGACGTGCGGGTGAGGTGGCGCAGGTCGGCCAGGCTGCCGGACTCGACGGTATGGCCGGCGCGGATGATGCTGACGCGGTCGCACAGCGTCTCCACCTCCGACAGGATGTGGCTGGACAACAGCACGGTGCGGCCGTCGCGCTTCTCCCGCAGGACGCACTCGTTGAAGACCGCCTCCATGAGCGGGTCCAGACCCGAGGTCGGCTCGTCCAGGATCAGCAGTTCGGCGTCGGAGGCGAACGCGGCCACCAGCGCCACCTTCTGCCGGTTGCCCTTGGAGTAGGTACGGCACTTCTTGCGCGGGTCGAGCTCGAAGCGCTCCAGCAGCTCGGCGCGCTGCCTGGGGTCCAGGCCGCCACGGGCCCTGCCCAGCAGGTCGATGACCTCGCCGCCGGTCAGCGAGGGCCACAGGGTGACGTCGCCGGGCACGTAGGCGAGCCTTCGGTGCAGTTCGGTGGCGTCGCGCCAGGGGTCGCCGCCGAGTAACGCGACCTGGCCGCCGTCGGCGCGCATCTGGCCGAGCAGGATACGTATCGTGGTGGTCTTGCCGGCACCGTTGGGCCCGAGAAAGCCGTGCACCTCGCCCGTCTTGACGGTGAGGTCGAGCCCGTCCAGGGCCTTGGCCCGGCCGAAGCTCTTGACCAGGCCGCCCACGTGCACTGCGGCGTTCATCGTTGTCCCTCGACCTTCTCGAGGCCCGTCCGCGCCTGGTCGAACAGCTCGCGGCCGAGGAATTCCGGTCTGATCAGATCGAGCTGGGCCTTGCCGACGCGTACTGCGCCTTGCGGGGCGTACAGGTCCGTGCCCAGCGCGCGGGAGACGTGCTCGTGCAGCACCGTGATGCCGAGCTTCATCGCGGTCAGCACGGTCGCGCGGGCGCGATGGTCGGCCTCCGAGCGGTCGTCGTCGGCGAGATGCTCCTCCGTCACGCTGACGAGTTCGTCGAACATGGCGGCGGCTGCGGGGGAACCGTCCACAAGCGCGCGGCCGAGGTATTTCATCAGGGGCGGCGCGGTTCGATGGACGTTCTCGATGAATTCGGGCTTGTCCAGGTTGTGGTCGGTGACACCTACGGTGACCTGCTCGCGCAGGTAGCTGAGGACGTACTCGTCGCAAGCCTGTCTCAGCGCTTCCTTGGTGCCGAAGTGGTGCTGCACCAGGCCGGGCGAGACTTTTGCGGCCTCGGCGATCCCACGGATGGTGGTGGCCTTGACCCCCTGCTCGGCGAACAGCGCCATCGCAGCGTCGCGGATGCGGGCGCGCGTCGTCAGGTCCTCTTGAGAAATTGGTCGCACGTCCAAGAGTCTATACAAGTGTATCGGCAGCCGTACAGATGTTCAGCCAATCGGCCACCGCAGGTCGCGACCTGCGACCAACGCATCTGAGGCACCTTGTTGGTGGGAGATGCCTCCGAATGAGGCGGGGGGGTCGCCGCTGTTCCATCCCGTTGGCCGGCCGCGCGACGCATGGAGCCGCTACGCCGCGGGGGCAACACGGATGGTCACCACCCAGCCCCGCGGAGCCGACAACTCGCGACAGCTGAATGGGCGAGCCCGCCAGTACGGGTACGACACCGAAGAGGTTTCGGGATGACCTTCTTTATCTGGCGACTCGGCGGATGGTGGAGGTCGGCACGGTGGATCCAATCACCGTGGAGCAGCTCGGCCGCACACACCCGCTCGCCCGCCATCCCGACGGCTGTCTCACCGACCTGGCCAACGCCCGGGCCTCCGTCCACACCCGGCGCGCCTACCGCGGCCACCTGATCGCCTTCGCCGCCCACCACGGCGAGGAGATCGGCGCACTGACCGCCGCGCCGATCCGGGCCTTCCCGGCCGAGCTCGCCGACCTGTCACCGGCCAGCCGCAAGCACAAGCGCGCCGCCGTCGCCTCCTTCGCCAAGGGGGCGGTCCGCCACGACCTTCTGGCCGCCAACCCAATGGACCGCATCGACACGGTCGAGGTACCGAAGAGCCTGCCCCGGCCCGGCCGCGGCCGCCGACGTCATCAAGGGTGCTGGCGGTGATCTGCTCGCGGCGGCCGCGTAACGACCTGCCGCTGGACCGGCTGCGGGATCGGGTGCTGTTCGGGACCGCCTACGTGTGCGGCGCCCGCGCCTCCGACGACAAGGTCGCCGACGCCGAGATCCGCGCCGCACGCCGACGCCGGGACCGGGCAACGAGCTGAGGAAGCGCCGCAACCAGGAGCATCCTCAGCTCACTGCGATCAAGATCCTTCTCAGCGCCGACGGCTGTCCGCCGGTTCCTCGACCCCGGGACCCGCGCCACCTTGACCTGGAGGAACGACAGCATGCAGTCGGGCACCATCTCGGCGGCGTGGCCGCGCTCGAACACGGTGTACGGCGTCTTGCCGGGCATGCGCAGGCGGCTGCGGACCTCCTGCTCACTGCAGCCGGGACAGCCGGGCGAGTCGTGCAGCATGTCCTCGCCATTGTCGGCGAGCACCAGGCCGACCTCTCCCTGGGCAATCTCGATGCGCGCCGCTGAGCAGCGCGGCCATGCGTGACAGCTCGTACTCCAGTGCCCGGCTGCGCCCGGCCCTGTCGCCGCTGAAGGTCTCGATCTGAGGTGTCGTCGAATAGGGCCTGAAACGCTCGTCGCCGCCCGATCCAAGTAGAGGTGTAAGGGCGAACGACGAAGGGAGCGAGGCCAGTGCGCCTCAACGACGACCCCGCGGCCTTTGAGGCCTTCTATCGCCGCCACGTCGATGCCGTCATGAAATTCGTGGTCCGGCGGGTGAGCGACCCTCACCTCGCCGCCGACCTGACGGCGGACATCTTCCTGGCGGCCCTTGACTCGGCGCACACCTACGCGCCCGGCCGGGGTAGCGAGCTCGCTTGGCTTTACGGCATCGCACGCAACGTCGTTTCCGCCCAGCACCGCAAGGCGGCCGTCGAGGCGCGAGCGACCAGCCGCGTCGCCGGCCGCCGGCTGATGGACGACGACGATCTCACCAGGATGGAGGAGCGGATCGACGCCGAGCGCCGGATGCGCAACGCCTTGAAGGCCATGCAGGGCCTTCCCGAAAGCGAACGCGCCGTGCTGGAGCTCGTCGCGATCGATCAGCTCACCGTCACCGAGGCCGCCAAGGCTCTGGGCATCAGGCACGTGACCGCACGCGTCAGACTGCACCGCGCCCGGCGTGCCCTCGAGAACGTCGCCTCGCCATCGGCCGTGTACCAGGAAGGACGGATATGACCAACTTCGAAGATCGCCTTCTGAGTGCACTCAAGGACGAGATCACGACGAGAAAGGCAGAAGGTCAAATGACAACTGTGACACCCGTACGACGCACCCGGCGCATCGTGGGCCTGTCCGCCGCGGTGGCGGGGGCCGCGGCGGCCGCCACGGCCGTGGTGATGCTGACCGGCATGACTGGCAGCGCGGCGTACGCGGTCTCCAAGGGCTCGGACGGCACTGTCGACGTGCAGATCAACTCGTTCGTCGACCCCGACGGCCTGGAGGCCGAGTTGGCCGAGGCCGGGATCAAGTCGGTGGTGGACTACCTGCCCGCAGGCCAGACCTGCAAGCAGCCCCGGGGCGAGAACGGGGCCGCGGACGGGAAGTTCGCCGCGGGCATCAGCAAGGCGGGTGACGGGATCGCCTTCAAGATCAAGGAGGGGGAGGTCCCCGAGGGGTCCACGCTGGTGCTGGCCGTCACGAAGAGCGTGGACGGCGACTCCGCGCCGCCGTCCACGGTCTCTCTGCAGATCGTCAAGGGGACGGTCGCCCTCTGCGAGCCCACTTCCGCGCCCACGATCCCGCCCGCTGACCACGAGACCGGCGGAACCACGGACAAGCAGGACAACGGTCCCACCCTCAACGAGGGCACGGAGGAGGGACAGGGCGTCACCAATTCCGCGCCCGCGACCCCGCCCCTTGACAACGAAACCGGCGGAACCACGGACAAGCAGGACAACGGTCCCACCCTCAACGAGGGCACGGAGGAGGGACAGGGCGTCACCAACAAGAACGACTGACCGCCCCATCCGAACGGCTCCTCACCCACAGGACCGTGACTCCTCACCGGTAGACCTCTGGTCCGGCGGTCTTCCGCCAAAAGAAAGCGGCCCGCCCGGCGGCCCCTCCCGAGCAGCGGGGGCCGCCGGGCCTTCCGTCGTCACGATACGTCATGGTTCCGTTACGGTCGCTTGAGGCCACCCGGAGAAGACCAGGACGACACGGGAAATCCGTGCACGTGGTCGTGCCCGCGTAACCGTCTCACGCGTACGCGTGCGCACCATCGGAAAGGAACTCCTCAAAAATCAGTCGCTGACCAGGGCCTGCGCCTCGGCCACGGGCAGGGCGTAAGAGGTGGACCGGCTGATCGGGGCCAACGGGCCTCCCGCTCCCCCAGACCCCCGCCACGTCGCGCCCCACACGACCGTCACCGACACCCGGGAGGCGTCACGCGGCTGACCGGCCGACGACCGCTCATACAGATAGGCGCAGCCGCTTTCCTGCTCCTGCGGCGGGCGCCGCGCGTCGTACGGCGTGCCCGGGCCGTCACACACCACATCGGGAGGCCCGCTCCCGGCGAGACGACGAGCCGCCGCGGAGACGCCGTCACCTCGGCCCACACGTTTCCGACCTGCACCCGCTTGGACTTGACCGTCCACTGCCCTGCGCCGTCCAGCCAGAACCACTGCCGGATGCCGATAAGCCCGGGGCGGCCGCGCGGCGGCGCGGTCCTCACCTGCGGCAGCGGCAGGACGAGCTCCTTCACGGCCTGCCCCACCAGCATCTGCGGGGTCACCTCCGCTCCGCCGCCCGGCCGCCGAACGCGATCAGCCCGGCGTACGCCGGGCCGCCGGCGCCCCGGGTCGACGAGCGTGCGGACCGTGGAGCGGATGCCGTCCGCGCCGACGAGCACCTCGGCGGTCGCCGCGCTCCCGTCGCCGAACCGCGCGGTCACCCCATCGCCGGTCTCCTCGACGCCGGTGAGCCTCCTGCCGCGCTCGACTCGCACGCCCTGCGCCGCCGCGTGGTCGTGCAGCAGGCGGTACAGCTCCGGGCGCCGCAGGACGTGGCCGGGCGGCAGACCCGGGACACCGTCGTACGCGCCGAACTTCCTGCCCCGGCCGTCGCCGATGACCCTGATCGGCCGGCCGCTCGTCTCCACGGCGCCGGCGGCCCCGATGATCCGCAGCGCCTCCAGGCCGTTCGGCGCCACCTGCAGCCAGCCGCGGAGGCCGTCGGCAGGCGTCTCGTATGCCTCGTGGACCGTCGCCTCGATCCCCGCCCTGCGCAGTGCGAGCGCCGTGACCGGGCCGGCGATCCCGCCCCCGATGACCAGCGCCGCCCCCCACCACTGTCCGGCGCGGGACGAGCAAGATCAACGGTTCTACGGGGTATTCTCCCGACCCGGCTCCGCCCGCTGCCGCGCCCTGCGCGTACGGGGCTGGGCCCGGCCGGACAGAGCGCCGTACTCGGCCAGCGAGTCCCGGAGATAGTCGATGAGGTCCCACACGTCGGGCACCATGTCGCGGTCGGTGACGATGCCGAAGCCGAGCCTGCCGTCGTAGGAGAAAACGGTGATGTTGATTCCCCCGCTGACGTCCGTGATCACCGACATGGGGTAGAGCGCGGTGACCCGGGCCCCGCACACGTAGAGCGGAGTCTGGGGCCCCGGCACGTTGGAGACCAGCAGGTTCATCGCGGGAGCCGCACGCGAGGCGATCCGGAAGGCGGACTTGGCCGCCAGCGCGCTCAGCGCGGCCGGCATCGCCTGGCTGAACTCCAGGAGCCAGGCCGCCGGCGCCGCGGCGAGCCGTTCCTTGATCAGCCGCATCGAGCGGTTCACCGACAGCAGCCGGTCACGCGGGTCGGCCACGTCCGTCGGCAGGGTGGTCATGGTCAGCATGACCTCGTTGGCGGCCGATCCGTTGGCGGCCTGCCCCCGGGTGGACACCGGGATCCCGGCGGCCAGCGGCTGACGGGGCAGCTCGTCGCGCTTGACCAGCCAGCGGCGCAGCGCGGTGGCGCACATCGCCATGACGACGTCGTTCACCGTGACGCCGAAGGCGTTCTTGATCCGCTTGACCTCGTCCAGCGGCAGCTGGCCGAACGCGAACCGGCGGTGCCGCGAGATCGGCCCGGAGAACGGAGTGCGCGGCACAACCATGCGCGGCAGCTCCGGCAGGCTCTCGGCGGCGCCGCTCCCGATGCCGCGGACGAACCGCGAGACCAGCCCCGCCCCCGGGAGCTGGGCCACGAACGGCACCTCGTCCAGCCGCGGCATCGCCTCGGCCACGAACCGCAGCAGGGCGAACGGGTTGTCCAGCACCCGCGCGACGCCTCTGATGATCATTTCCACCGCGTCGGGGGCCTCCTGCGGCCCGGCCTCCGGAAGCGGCACGTCGGCAGGCTCGGTCTCGAAGTCCATCAGCGCGGCCAGCACCTCGGTCCCCGTGACGCCGTCGACGGCGGCGTGGTGGACCTTCGTGTAGATCGCCACCCTGCCCTCGGCCAGGCCGTGGATCAGGTAGATCTCCCACAGCGGCCGCCCCCGGTCGAGCCGCGCCGCGTGCAGCCGGGCGACCTGCTCGGCGAGCTTGTGGTCGTCGCCGGGAGGAGGCAGCGCCAGGTCCCGTACGTGGTAGTCGAAGTCGATCTCGCGGTCCTCCGCCCAGTAGGGGTGATCGAGTCCGAAGGGCACCTGGACCAGCCGCCTGCGCAGCGGCGGCGCGAGATGGAGCCGCCGTTTGAGCAGCGCGATCACGTCCTCGCGGGTCAGCGCGCCACCCGGCCTGCCGGAGGGGTCGAGGATCGTGAGCGCCGCGATGTGCGCGAGGTTGGTGGCCGTCTCGAAGTTGAGGAACTGCGCGTCGAAGGCGCTGACTTGCTGTGCCATGCCTACTGACCTGCCCCGAAACCCGCTGCTCGGACCGTCCGTGCCACCCGGAACCGTCCCGGAGTCAGTGCCGGTGGGTGGCGTCGGGCTGTGCCGGGTCGGCGGGGTGCTCGTACCCCGGCATGAGCACCACCGAGCCGGCGTGCCGCGCGTCGAGCCACCGGGCGAAGGCCCGCTCCGCGCTCTCCTCCGCCAGCTCCGCGAGTATCCGCTCCCGCGCCGAGGTGTACGGCTCGCGCCGCGCCGCCTCGATCCGCTCGATCAGCAGGGTCCAGGGACCGCCGGGGCCCTCCACGGGCCCGACCGTCTCGCCCTCGCGGGCCGCGAAGACCGCGTCCTCGATCGGCCCGGCGATCTCCCCGCGCCGGACCGGCCCGAACGGACGGACCCAGCGCGTCTCCGGCGTGGTGAACCGGTCGAGGTTGCGCAGGTAGTAGTCGCGCGCCTCCTCCTCCGACGGCGCGCGACCGGCGGCGAGCGCTCGGCACACCGCCCTCGCGGCCGGTGTCGTCATCAGGACGGCGGCCGCCACGCCGCCCGCCCGGAGCGCGGCGGCCGGAGTGAGGACCGGCCGCACGGTGGAGCCCGGCTCCGCGCGCCCGGACCGGCCGGCGCGCACACATGGCTCCTCGCGCACACAAGGGCCGGCACTGACGCAGGGCTCGCCGCTCATGCAGGGCACAGCGCTCATGCAGGGCACGGCGCTCATGCAGGGCACGGCGCTCCCGGACGGGGCCGTGAGCGGACCTGGAGGGCCGGCTGGCAGGCCGAGGCGGGCCGCCTCCTGCTCGGCCAGCGTCTCGGCCACCATGACCTGCACCAGCCAGCGGCGCAGGTTGCGGCCCTCGGCCGTCCCCGGGCTCGGCAGCCGGGCGGCGAGCGGGCCGCCGCGCAGCAGGCGCAGCCGCCGGTCGATCCGGGCGACCGTGATCGCCTCCTCCCCCACCATCGCCGCGATCCCGTCGCCCGCGGCGGCGCCCTCCGTCGGGCGGACGCCTCCCGACGCGCCCTCAGAAGCGGCGCCCTCCGGCGGGCGGAACCCGGCCACGGCGCCGCCGTCCAGGGGAGCATCCGGGCCGTTCACGGTCCGACCTCGACCTCGATCGTGTCCGTGTAGTGCAGCCACCCGGCGCACGCGATCTTCACCAGCGCCCACCAGCGGCCGGGGCGGGCGCCCGGCGGCACCCGTACCGGGAAGCACACCTCCGCCTCGCCCTCGGGTGGCACGACCACGCCCGTGTTCCACTCGGGGAACATCCCGAACGTCTGCCAGGGGCTGACGAGCTGCGCCCGCGCGGAGACCGGCGACCGCGCCTCCGAGCTCAGGCGGACGACGATCTCGGCCCGTTCGCCGGGCGTCAGCCGCAGGTGAGGCGGGTGGCCGAGCCCCTCCAGCGTCACCTCCGGCCCCGGCGACCGCCGTCCGCCCTCCCCCGGCCGGAACACGTGCAGCCGGGTGACATCCTCGTACGTCTGGCCGCCGAACTCGGTGCGCGCGGTGAGCAGGTGGAGGCCGTCCTCGGCGCCGGGGGGCGGGGTGAGCCGCACCGGCACGGTGGCGTGGCCTCCCGGAGGCAGCACGTACGGCCGGACGGCGGGCGCCACCGACCAGCCCTCGGGGGCGATGAGCGTGACCACGCCCTCCGCCCGGTCCTGCGTGAGAGCGGAGGCGATGGTCAGCGTCAGGTCCACCGGCCCCCCGGCGTCCACGTCGGACGGGGACAGGTGCACGGCGACCGGCAGGTCGCCCATCGGCGCGGGCCCGGTGTTGTCCAGCCAGTAGCGCGTGTGGACCGGCTGGTACGGCTCGGCCCCCGGCACCTCCGGCACCTCCCACACGGTCCCGCCGTCCGTCCCCGCGCCGGCCGCATCGGGACCGGCCGCCCGCTCACCGGCCGCGCCCGCGGGCGGCCCGGGACGGAGCGGAGCGACCAGCGTGACGATCTCCATGCCGTCGAGCGCGCCGGGGGCGTCGCCGGTGACGTTCTCCAGCAGGTCGGCGCGCCGCCACGCTCCCAGGGGCAGCGTCGTGGCGACCGACAGCGGGACGGTCCGGCCGCCGGCCTCGGCCACGCGGGCGGTCAGCGCGCTCACCGGGCCGGGCGTGCGGCCCGAGGCGATCGGGTTTCCGGCCGCCTTGAGCGCGGTGAGGACCAGCCCGGGCCCCGTCTCCAGGAACGACCGCGACTCCCCCGCCGGCCCGTCCTCCCCCACGGTCGCGAGCAGCGGGTGGTTGACGTCGTGGCCGAGCCGTACGAGATCGGCCGCGCGCCAGTCGCCGGGGGCGGCCACCAGGGAGCACTCGAACGTGTGCGTCCAGTGCTGGAGCTGGAAGTTCGAGCCGTCGGGCGCGGTGCGCCGCGGCGGGTCGATCCACACGCCGGACGGCCACCCGGTGCACGACCGCATGAGCGACACGTGCAGCGCCCCCGACGGATCGACCGCGAAGCCCGGGGTGCCCCGGTTGATCAGCCCGATCGTGTAGTCGTCGAGACAGGCGTCGGCCTGCTCGGACTCCGCCACCACCTCCACGGCCGCGTCGGCGAGGTCCGCGGCCAGCTCCTCGACCACCCCCTCGCCGCACACCACGAGGACGGGGAGGTCGCGGAGGCCGGTGAGGTCCGCGCCCGGCACCCACACCTTCTCCAGCGGCTCGTCCGCCGGCACCCACAGGCGGGCCCGGCCCCCGGCGGCGAGACGCGCGCGCAGCTCCGCGGCCTCCGCGTCGTCGAGCAGCGCGGCGACGAACGGGTTCTCCTCCGGGGTGCCGACCGCGATGCGCACGTCGGGCAGGTTGGAGTCGACGGCGAGGTCGCCGTACCGGGGGCCGGGCCCGGTGGAGCAGGTCGAGGTCACGCCCTGCCGCACGAGCGCCACGGCGAGGTCCCTCAGGTCGCCGGCGGCCGCGTCCACGGGCGCGATGATCTCGGCGACGCCGATCGCCCGCGCGCCGAGGGGCCGTCCGGCGGGCGAGCGCAGCACGACGCGGGCGGTGGACGACAGCGCGAACCAGTTGTGCGCCGGGTTGTCCAGCGTCCAGGGGTGCTCCGCGGAGTCCACGTCGATCAGGCCGAACCCGCGCCCGACGACGGCGCCGGCGACCTCGCTGACCGGCAGCGCCCCCGGCACCCGCACCGGCCAGCGCAGCCGGAGCAGCACGTCGGAGCCGTGGAACTCGTCCACGTGGGTGGTGAGGTCCACACGCGGCAGCCCGTCCCACAGGGTGATCTCCTGGGTGTAGGCGACGGGCCCGATCCTGCCGGTGACCGTGATCCGCCGGCCGGCCGGGCACTCGGCGACGGTCACCTCCGCCGGTGCCCCGGCCGATCCCGTCACCCCGCCGCTCGGCACCAGGTGCCAGGGGCCCTCGCCGAAACGCGGATGCGCCGGGTGCTCGTCGTAGACGAGCAGCTCGTTGCCCGCCCGACCCCGCTGCAGCAGCTCGCGGCCCTCGACGATGAGGCTCGACACCGTCCCGCCGCGCTCGGGGTCGACCTCCACCGCGTGCGTGGCGTTCCCGATCCGCGTCCCCTCGCCTGCGGCCCAGCCGATCGGGGCGGGCTCGGCGGTGGGCGCCAGCCGGAACGTCCGGTAGCCGAGCGCGGGCACGCCCGCGGCGACGAAGACCGCGTCCACGGCGGCGAGGCTGCCGTCCGGGTGCCGCTCGGGGTGCTCCAGCAGCAGCCCGCCGCCGGACTCGAGCCGCACGCCGTACGCCCCGGGCTCGGGCAGCGTCAGCCGTACGCGGACGAGGTCGGTCCTGGGCCAGGAGGAGGGGTTCCAGACGGCGACGCCGGTCAGGCCCTCGCCGAGGCGGCGCAGCGACGCGTCGAGGACCCGGCCGCCCAGGTCCCAGGCCTCCCGCCAGCCCGTCATCAGGTCCAGGTAGACCTGGTCGGACTCCGATCCGGTGATGCCGTCGTGGTGCGCGCCGTACGCGATCTGCCGCCAGGCCTTGTCGAGGGCGGCGTGCGGGTAGGGCGCGCCGAGGGTCGCGGTGGCGACGGCGGCGAACTTCTCCGCGTCGGCGAGCCGCGTCTCGGCGTGCCGCTGGACCTGCTTGGTGTCGATGTACGACACGTCCTTGCCGGTGTAGACCGGGTTCATGTCGCGCGTCTGCGGCGTGAGGCGGACGCCCTCGTCCCGTACGGCGGCGAAGAACTGCCGCGGCAGCCCGCAGACGAACCGGGGCGAGACGTAGCGCCGGTTCCAGTCGCGCTGGATCTCCATGACCCACTTGTTGGGCGGGGTGTAGTCGGTGCCGACGGGCAGCAGCACGTTGCGGGTCGCGGCGACCTTCTTGAGCAGCGTGAACAGCTCGTAGACCGCGGCCTCGGCCTGCTCCAGAGTGGGCGCGGAGTCCATCCACCACCCGGCGCTGTAGTGGGCCGGCATGTAGTGGGTGGTGACCCCGCGTCCCGACGGCGACACCCACTCGAACTCGGAGGGGAACTGCATGACCGACGGGTCGCCCCAGCCGCCGCCGGCGAGCATCGGGCCCCACTGGTGGTACGGCCCGCGCGCCCACGAGCTGGAGGTCAGTCCCGCCTCGGCGGCCAGCCCGGGGAACTGCGGGTCGTGCCCGAACGCGTCGAGCTGCCAGGCGGTCGCCGGATCGCCGCCGAGCACGTCGCGCTGGAAGCCGATCCCGTGGACGATGTTGCGGATCGTCGCCTCGGGTCCGGTCAGGTTGGTGTTCGGCTCGTTGTACGTGCCGCCCATGATCTCCAGCCGGCCCTCGGCGAGAAGACGCCGCAAATAGGCCCGGTCCTCGGGGTGGGCGTTCCAGTACGGCTTGAGGTAGTCGACCTCGGCGAGCACGAACGCGTAGCCCGGCTCCCTCCTGGCGGTCTCCAGGTGGAGCCGCACGAGGTCGAATCCCGCGTACTGGAACTCCTGCCGGTTCGCCTGCGCCGCGCCGCCCGCGTGGTCCCAGGTGGCGGTGTAGGCGGCCTGGGTGTTCCACCACACGGGGTCGTAGTGGAAGTGGGGGATCATCCAGACCGTCCAGCCCGGCTCGGACACGAGCAGCTCCCCCTCGGCCGTGCACCGCTCCCGGCCCGCGGCGGCCCGCACGGTGATCGGGACGCGTGCGCCCGGGACGGCGGCGGGCGCGGCGGCCTCCACCGGCACTTCGAGCGTCATGCCGGGGGGCCGTCCGTCCGCCCGGTGCTCGCCCCGCACCCCCGGGCCGCTGACCTCGACCACCGGGGACGCGTCGTCCGGCACCTCGCCGAGGACGACGCGGACCACCTGGCGCGGGCCCCCGCCGGAAGCCGCGCGGACGAACACCTCGGTGGACTCGACGGCGGTGACGCGCATGCGCACCCCTAACTGCGGCTTCCCACGGCGGCCGCTGGGGGGGACAGATGACGGTCGAGACATCCCCCGCCCGCGCGGCCCTCACCCATGTGATCTTCCCAGGCGCGCCGCCGGGGACGTTGCCGTACGCTGACCATGATCAGCGATCAGCCGTCCCGCCCGAGAGGAGACCCGACGATGTCGGTGTGCGTGGCGATCCTGCAGGCCAAGCCCGAACACGCGGACGAGGTGGAGGCGGCCGTGCGCGGCATCGCCGCCGCCACCCGCGACGAGGAGGGCGCCCTGGCCTTCGTGCTCCACCGGCAGGGCCCGGACAGGTTCATCATCTACGAGAAGTACGTCGACGACGACGCCCGCGAGGCCCACTTCGCCACGCCGTACGTCTCGGGGCTGGTGGCCCGGTTCGGGGAACTGCTCGTCGCCGAGCCGCAGATCGAGTTCGCCGAGGAGCTGACGGGCTTCATCCGCTGAGGCGGGCCCGCGGCCTCCCCCAGGAGGCCGGAGGCGCCCTCGGTGACGGGCTCGCCTTGCCCGAAGCAGGCGATCTCGACGTCGAGGGCCGCCTGCCGCGCGAGCGGCGGATCCGCCCACGGCGGACGTCGGGCCGCGCGGCGTGAAAGTTTCCTCGTGCGTGGCTGGTGGCGAGTGTCCGGGAGTCGTGTCGATTGACCCGAATTCCCGCCGATTCCTACGGTCGGCAGGAATTTCGAGGGAGGAACCATGACATCCCGGCTGAGGCCCGTCTGGGTCACCGCGCTCGTGGCGCTGCTCGCCGCGGCGCTGAGCGTCGTCTTCACCGCCGATCGCGAGGCCGCGCGGGCGGCGGACGCGCCGTACAAGGATCCGGCCCTTCCGGTGGCGGCGCGGGTGGACGACCTGCTGTCCAGGATGTCGCTGGACGACAAGGTCGGGCAGATGACCCAGGCCGACCGGTCGGCGCTGACGACGGTCTCCGACGTCGCGACGTACCGGCTCGGCTCGATCCTGTCCGGCGGCGGCTCGGCCCCCTCGCCGAACACCGCCTCCTCCTGGGCCGACATGTACGACAACTTCCAGCGGCAGGCGCTGTCCACCCCGCTCGGCATTCCGATGATCTACGGGGTCGACGCCGTGCACGGGCACAACAACGTCGCGGGTGCGACGATCTTCCCGCACAACATCGGGCTGGGGGCGGCCCGCGACCCCGACCTGGCGGAGCGGGTCGGGCGGGCGACGGCCGAGGAGGTGTCGGGCACCGGGGTCGACTGGACCTTCGCGCCCTGCCTGTGCGTGGCCCGCAACGACCGCTGGGGGCGGACGTACGAGTCCTTCGGCGAGGACCCGCAGCTCGTCACCCAGATGACGACGATCGTGGACGGCTTCCAGAAGGCCGGGAACGCCTCCATCCTCGCCACCGCCAAGCACTACGTGGGCGACGGCGGCACCACGGGCGGCAGGGACCAGGGCAACACCGAGCTGAGCGAGGCCGACCTGCGGGCCATCCACCTCGCCCCGTTCAAGGCCGCCGTGCAGCGCGGCGTGGGCTCCGTCATGGTGTCCTACAGCTCCTGGAACGGCGTGAAGATGCACGGCAACAAGTACCTGCTCACCGACGTGCTGAAGGGCGAGCTGGGCTTCACGGGCTTCGTGGTCACCGACTGGGCGGGCATCGACCAGCTCGACGGCCAGACCGGCTTCACCGCGAACGAGATCACCACGGCGGTCAACGCGGGCGTCGACATGGTCATGGTGCCGACCGACTACAAGAGGTTCGTCTCGCTGCTCAAGCAGGAGGTGCAGGGCGGGCGCATCGCGATGTCGCGGATCGACGACGCCAACCGGCGCATCCTCACCAAGAAGTTCGAGCTGGGGCTGTTCGAGAAGCCGCTGACCGACCGCTCCTACACCTCCACCGTGGGCAGCGCGGCGCACCGCGCCGTCGCCCGCGAGGCCGTGCGCAAGTCGCTGGTCCTGCTGAAGAACGCGGGCGGCGTGCTCCCGCTCGGCAAGAGCGGCGGCAAGATCTTCGTGGCCGGCAAGAGCGCCGACGACATCGGCAACCAGAGCGGCGGCTGGACGATCAGCTGGCAGGGCTCGTCCGGGAACATCACGCAGGGGACCACGATCCTGCAGGGCATCCGCGACGCCGTCGGCTCCGGCGCGCAGGTCACCTACAACCGCGACGGCAGCGGCATCGACTCCTCCTACCGCGCGGCCATCGCCGTCGTGGGCGAGACGCCGTACGCGGAGGGCCAGGGCGACCGGACCGGGTCGATGGGCCTTGACTCGACCGACCTGGCCACGCTGCAGCGGCTCAAGGCGTCCGGCGTGCCGCTGGTCGTGGTGCTCGTCTCCGGCCGGCCGCTGGACATCGCCGGCCAGCTCGACCAGTGGAACGCGCTGGTGGCGGCCTGGCTGCCCGGCACCGAGGGGCGCGGCGTGGCCGACGTGCTGTTCGGCGACCACGCCCCCACCGCGAGGCTGCCGATGACCTGGATGCGCAGCGCCGACCAGCAGCCGATCAACGCGGGGGACGGCAAGCAGGCGCTGTTCGAGTACGGCTTCGGGCTGACCTACGCGGGCTCCAGCCCGTCCCCCTCCCCATCCCCGTCTCCGTCGCCTTCTCCGTCCCCGTCTCCGTCGCCTTCGCCGTCTCCGTCCCCGTCGCCCAGCGCCAGCCCGTCGGGGCCGTCCGGCGGGTGCGTGGTGACGTACAAGGTGAACGACTGGGGCAACGGGTTCACCGCGGACGTGACGATCACCAACAGGTCGTCGAGCCCGGTCAACGGGTGGAGGCTCCAGTGGACCTACGCCGGCAACCAGAAGGTCACCGGCTACTGGAACTCGACGATCACCCAGTCGGGCCAGCAGGTCACCGCGTCCAACGCCACCTGGAACGGGACCATCGGCGCGGGCGGAGGCACGGCGAGCTTCGGCTTCCAGGGGTCCTACAGCGGCGCCAACACCACCCCCGCCGCGTTCACGCTCAACGGGACGGCCTGCGCGATCGGATGACGGCGCCCCGAGGGGGCGGGGACACCGCGGTTCAGAACGTCTGGACCAGCGCCACCCCCGCCCCCGCGGCGAACAGCACGATGCCGACCGCGAGGAAGACGCCGCCGAGGAGCGTTCCACTGCCCGCCGCGCTGTCGACCCGGATCCGCGTGGGCTTGGCCGGGTCGTACAGCACCGGGACCTCCTCACCCGGCCGGGCGGGCGGCGGGTTGCTCCCGTAGGCGGTCTCGGCCTCGACCTGCTGGCCGTACACGGTGGTGAAGCGGATGGTGGGGTAATACACGGTCCCGTCGTCGGACCGGCTCGCCCGCAGCCCGACGACCAGGCCGCGGGTGCGCTGCGCCCGGCGGCGGAACTCTCTCGCGTTCATCGTGATGCCGCCGCCGATGAGGCCGAAGAGGAGACCGATGCCCGAAAGGATCAGGGTGATGAGAGCGGTTTGTGACACGATCGGACTTTAGGGCCCCCGCTTGCGATCGGCTTGCACCGTTCCCAAACCGCGACCGTCCCGCAGCGCGACGGCGTGCGTACGGATCAGGGACGCATCCGGATGAGCGTCTCGGCCACGTCGACGACCGGCTCACCGAGGTCGAAGCGGCTGAACAGGTGGATCTGCTCGCCGGCGTCGATCTCCAGGAGCTCGGTCGTGAGACCGTACCGGCGGTGCGAGTCCACCCGGATGCGGTCCACATCGTTCCAGGAGATGCGCTCCCGCCCGGCGATCCCGGAGACGACCAGCCCGTCCTCCCCCGCCGCGAGCCGCACCGGCGCGACCAGGTCGCGGCCGGTCAGCAGGCCGATCCCCAGGGCCGCCACGCCGGCGAGGAAGAGCTGCGCGCCGTCGCCGGCGACCGCCAGCACACCGCACAGCACGGTGCCCGCGGCCTTCAGCGCAACGATCCCGCGCGGCACCCGCCATTCGTGCCGCGGCTCCTCAACACCCGCCATCGGGGCAGCGTAACCAATGTGAGGTCTTTTCGCGGCTCCTTCTCCGCCGGTCGCGCCCCGCGGCGGCGGCGGCCCGGTCCCCCGGCCGCCGCCGTCTCCGCCTACGGCGTCTCGTCCTCCACGCGCATCGCCTGCTCCTCCGCCGTGTAGCCGCCGAGGTCGGGCCCGACGTCCTCGGCGATCAGGTCCTTCTCGGTGTCCACGCCCATGCCGCCGTCCGGGTCGACGAGCCGTCCGGCCCGGCCCGGCTCGCCGGTGCCGTACCTGCCCGGCTGGGACGGGTTGACGGTCGCGTAGTCCGCCGGGTCCCCCGACCCGTATCCGCCGGCCTCGTCGCCGGTGCCGGTCCCGTACCCCTCGTACGGCTGGTCGCCGCCCTCGCCGAGGACGTCGGCCTCTGCTCCGGAGGAGTAGGCCGGCTCGTCCTCGGAGGAGTCGAGCAGTTCGTCGTCGGTCTCCCCGGCCCTCTCCTCGCCGCGGCCTCCGGGCCCGGTCCCCGTGCCGAACCGGACGTCCAGGTCCGGTTCCTCGCGGGACAGGCGCAGGTCGTGGGACTCGCCCTCGCGCATCTCCGTGGTCGTGGTGCCGTACTCGTCGAGGCCCAGGGGCCGGTCGCCGGGCAGCGGCATCTCCTGCGGGTCCTCGGCCCGCTGCTGCCCGGGCGTGCCCTCCTGCAGGTCCGGAATGCCTTCGTCCTCGAACCGCGAACGCGGGTCGGTCTGTGGTCTGTTCTCTCTCATACCGGCCCCATGCCCCGCCCTGCGGCCCTTAGGCAGGTCAGGTGACGGGGACGATCTCGGCCCGCCGCAGCACGCCGCCCTCGACGTCGAGGACCCCGACGGTGCCGTGCGGCTGGCGGCGGCGGTCGGTGGGCGAGCCGGGGTTGAACACCCGCACTCCGTCGCCGGTCACGTCCATGGGGATGTGCGAGTGGCCGAAGACGACCAGATCGGCGTCCGGGAAGCGGCGCCGCATCCGCCCGGTCCGCCCGGCGGCCTGCCCGCTGTCGTGGATCATCGCCACCCGGAGTCCGCCGAGGTCGAGTTCGAGCGTCTCGGGAGCGCCCCAGGCCGCGACGTCCGGGCCGTCGTTGTTGCCGAGCACCGCGTGGACCCGGGCGTACGCGGACAGCTCAACCAGCACGTCCGCGGTGCAGACGTCGCCGGCGTGCAGGATCAGGTCCGCCCCCCGCAGGTGCCCGGCGACCGCGGGCGGGCAGGACTTCCAGCGCCGCGGCGCGTGGGTGTCCGCCAGCACGACGACCTTCACCGTTCCATCTTCCCCCAGGAGAAGAGGTGCCAAATCACGTAATCGGGGAATAGAGATCAGGGTCCCGCACGACCCTCACGCCCTGCACCCCTACACCGGTCTCCCCCGGCCGGTCCCGCTCGGGAGGAACGATGAGCAGGCAGATCGCCGACGGCTTCCAGGCCCCCACCCTGTCCGAGCTCGAGGCACGCGTACGCGGGCTGGAGACCCAGGTCGCCCACCTCACCGAGCTGGTCAAGACGTTGTCCGGGCAGAACCGGGAGAGTCGCTGACGGCGTCCCCGCCCGGGTGCACGCCGCCCAAAGCGACGGCGTCCCCGCCAGGGAGAACCTGACGGGGACGCCTGTGGGCCTCTCCTCCCAGCGACGGTTACGCGCGACGCGCGGAGGCGGCGACGGCCCGGATCTTCCGGTTCGCGCCCCGGCCCGCCGCGTGCCCGCTCACGTGCCCGTTGCCGGACCCGTTCGCGGGTGTGCCGGCGGATCCGATCACAGCCCCCTTCGCGGATCCGGTCACGGACCCTTTCGCAGGTCCGCTCGCGGACCCGCGCACGGGCGCCGGATCAGGCCGGTTCGCCGGCGCACCGGTCTCCCGGGCCTCCGCGGCCCGGGAGTCCCGTGCGCGCCCGTCCGTGCCCGTGCCCGCCGGGACGGGTATGACCCGTCCGTAGGACTCGCGCCCGGTGCTCACCGCCATCGCGCCCAGCCAGGCGAGGGTCACGACCGCGATCGCCACCACCGCTGCCAGCACCAGCACCGCCACCGCCGCCAGGGAGACCACGGCTCCCAGCAGCTCCACCATTGAGATTCCTCCAGAGGTCGACCCCGATTACGGCACTCCGGCGGCAGGTGGAAAACCACCCACCACATGAGGGAACGGAAATTGCCTGATATTGGTGCCTTGCCCCGTTTGGATGACCCTCATACCTTACTGATCGGCCAGCGAGGGCCTGCCCATGGGCAGGCCGTCGAGCCTGCGCAGGATCACGCCCTCCCGCAGCGCCCATGGGCAGATCTCCAGCACCGGCAGCTCGAACAGGTCCATCGCGGCGTCCGCGACGACCGCGCCGGCGAGAAGCTGCGCGGCCCGCCCGGCGGACACCCCGGGAAGCTCCGCCCTGCGGGCCGCCGGCATCGCCGCCAGCCGGGCCGTCCACTCGACCAGGTCCTCGTGCGTCAGTGTCCGCTTGACGTACGGGCCCTCGCTCGACGAGGCCGCCCCCGCGATGCGCGCGAGCTGGCGGAAGGTCTTGGACGTGGCGACCGCGTGGTCGGGCCTGCCGTACCTGGCGACCGCCCCGGCGGTCCGCCCGATCTCGGTGCGCACGTGCCGGCGCAGCGCGCGGAGTTCCTCCGGGGCGGGCGGGTCGGCGGTGAACCAGTCGCGGGTGAGCCGTCCCGCCCCGAGCGGCAGGGAGACCGTGACGTCGGGCTCCTCGTCGATGCCGGAGGCGATCTCCAGCGAGCCACCCCCGATGTCGGTCACCAGCAGCCGCCCGGAGGACCAGCCGAACCAGCGGCGTACGGCCAGGAACGTCAGCCTGGCCTCGTCCTCCCCCGACAGCACCTGGATGTCCACCCGCGTGTCGGCCTTGATCTGGGCCAGCACGTCCTCGCCGTTCACCGCGTCGCGCACCGCCGAGGTGGCGAAGGCGATCAGGTCCTCCACGCCCTTGTCCTCGGCGATGCGGGCCGCTTCACGCACGAAGGCCCCGAGCCGCGCCGCGCCCTCCTCGCCGAGCCTGTCGCCGTCGACGAGGTGCTCGGCCAGCCGCAGCTCCTCCTTGTGGGAGAACGCGGGGAGGGGCCGGGCACCCTGATGCGCGTCCATCACCAGCAGATGCACCGTGTTGGAACCGACGTCCAGGACTCCGAGTCGCATGCTCCCGACGGTACCGCCCGCCCGGGGAAGATCCTCGCCTCCCGGCCTCACTCTCGACCTCACTCGGGGCCTCACTCGGGGTCTCACTCGGGGGTGACGTCCACGAGCACCTTGCCGATCACGCCCGACTCGACCGCGTCGTGGGCGTCCGCCGTACGCTCCAGCGGGAAGTGGTGGACGGGCAGCCCGGCCTCCTCCCCCACCCGCAGCGCGCCCGCCTCGACCGCCGCGCGCACGTCGGCCACGGCGGCGTCCTTGGCGGCCTCGGGCACCGTGTAGACCAGGACGAACTGGTAGCGGATGTTGCGGCTGAACAGCTCGCGGACCGGCAGCGTGACCTCGTCTCCCCCGTTGTTCGCGTACACCGCGACCACCCCTCGCGGCGCGGTGACCGCCGCGTCGAGCGCGGCGTTGGGCGCCGGCGCGACCTCCACGACGATGTCGGCGCCGCCGGGGGCGACGCCGCGGATCTCCGCCACCGGATCGCCGGTGCGGTAGTTCACGACGTGGTGCGCCCCCGCGGCCCGGGCCAGCGCCGCCTTCTCCGGCCCGCTGACGGTGGTCACCACGGTCGCCCCGGCCCAGCGGGCGAGCTGGATCGCGGCGTTGCCCACGGCACCGGCGCCGCCCGCGACGAGGACCGTCCTGCCGTCGAGTGCCCCGGGGGTGAGCCGGTCCGGCCCGCCGTCGGCCACGGTCAGGCAGCGGTGCGCGGTCAGCGCGGGAATGCCGAGGCTCGCGCCGAGGTCGAGGGAGGCCCCGTCCGGCAGCGGCACGACCTGCCGCTCGGGCAGCACAACGTACTCCTGGGCGGTGCCGTCCGGCCGCCCCCATGCGGCCTCCCACAGCCACACGCGCTCGCCCGGGGACACCCCGGTCACGCCCGGCCCGGCGGCGTCCACGATGCCGGCGCCGTCCTGGTTGGGCACGGCCTCGGGATGGCTCGGCGTGCCGCGCCGCGCCTTCCAGTCGGTGGGGTTGACCCCGGACCGCACCACCCGTACGCGTACCTCTCCGGGTCCCGGCTCGGGCACGGGCCGTTCGGCCACGCGCAGGACGCCGCTGTCACCGGTCTCGGAATACACGATCGCTCTCATACGGGCTGTAAGCCGCCCGGTCCGCGCGGCTATTCCGGTTCGACCCTTTCCCCCGGGGTAGTTGCAGGCCGATCGGGCGAGGGAGTGCGATGGCATGAGCGTCAGGCAGAGATATGGGGGTCTGTCCGGCGGACGACCCGGTGACAGGCTCGGCGGCGCCGGGGGCGGCTGGTCGCGCGACTGGTCGGGAAGCTGGGCCGGCGGCTGGGCCGGGGGCCGCTTCGGCCGGCGTTTCGGGCGCAGGGGCAGGCGCCTGCGGGCCACGGCCAGGGACGCCTTCGGCTGGCAGCAGCTGCGTCCCGGTCAGCAGGAGGCGATGGAGCTCCTGCTCGCGGGGCGCGACGTGCTGCTGGTGATGCCGACCGGCGGCGGCAAGTCGGCCGTCTACCAGGTGCCGGGGTTGCTCCTGGACGGCCCGACGGTCGTCGTGTCGCCGCTCATCGCCCTGCAGCGCGACCAGGTCATGGGCCTGCTCAAGGCGGGAGCCGCGGGCGCGGTCGCGGTCAACTCGGCCGGCTCGGTCGAGGCGGGCCTCGACCAGGTCAGCGCGGGCGACGCCGAGTACGTGTTCCTGTCGCCGGAGCAGCTCGCCAAGCCCGAGGTGGTCGAGCGGCTGGCCGAGGCCCGGCCGTCGCTGATCGCCGTGGACGAGGCGCACTGCGTGTCCGCCTGGGGCCACGACTTCCGGCCGGAGTACCTGCGGCTCGGCAAGGTCATCGAGCGTCTCGGCCATCCTCCGGTGATCGCGATGACCGCCACGGCCGCGCCGACGGTGCGCGAAGAGATCATCGAGTCGCTCGGCCTGACGGGGGCGCAGCAGATCGTCCGGGGATTCGACCGGCCCAACCTCAACCTCGAGGTCCACCGGTTCACCGACGACGACGACAAGCGCACGAGCCTGGCCGACCACGCCGCCGGTCTGGACGGCGTCGGGCTGATCTACGTGGCGACGCGGCGCCAGGCCGAGGAGTACGCGGAGCTGCTCAAGGAGCGGGGCCGCCGGGCCGAGGCGTACCACGCGGGGATGAAGTCGAAGGATCGCCGCCGCATCCACGAGCGGTTCCAGGACGACGACCTCGACACGGTCGTGGCGACCTCGGCGTTCGGGATGGGCATCGACAAGCACGACGTGCGCTACGTGCTGCACGCCGCGCCCCCCGAGTCGCTCGACGCGTACTACCAGGAGATCGGCCGGGCGGGCCGGGACGGCAACCCCGCCGACGCCGTGCTGTTCTACCGGACCGAGGACCTGGGGCTGCGCAAGTTCTTCTCCGGGGGCCGGGCGGACGAGAACCTGATGCGGCGGATCGCGACGCTGGTCCACGAGCACGGCGGCGAGGTGGCCGCCGCCGACCTGCGCGAGCTCCTCGACATCGGGGCGGCCAGGCTGACCTCGCACGTCAACCTGCTGGAGCGGGCCGGAGCCCTCGAGGTCTCCCACGGCGGCGCCCTGCACTACGCGCCGGACGGCCCGCCGCCGGACGAGGCCGCCGCCCGCGCGGCGGAGATCGACGACGTCCGGCACCGGATGGAGGACTCCCGGCTGGAGATGATGCGCGGCTACGCCGAGACGACCGGCTGCCGGCGCCGTTTCCTGCTGGAGTACTTCGGCGAGCCGTACGAGCGGTCGTGCGGCGACTGCGACACCTGCCGCTCCGGGACCGTGACCCCGCCGGAGGCCGGCGACGGGCCGTTCCCGATGCACGCGGACGTACGGCACGCGGAGTGGGGGCACGGGATCGTGATGAGTCGTGAGCAGGACCGGATCACGGTGCTGTTCGACTCCGTGGGCTACAAGACGCTGGCGCTCGGCGTGGTCGACGAGCTGCTCGAGGTGGTCTGACGGATCCCGCGGCACGCCCGTCCGGCTGGGCAATCATTACCGATCGTGGCCTCGCTCCCACTTGCAGTCGTTTCACCACCTGTTGAGACTCGAATGCGGAGGTCGTGAGTTCGGGGGTGGGACCGGTGCGTGAGGGCGTCAGTACCAGGGAGACGTGGCCGTTCGAGTGCCTGCACTGCCTGCGGGTCTGGGAGGAGGAGTACGTCGTCCACCGGAGGGACGACGAGCACGGCAACGACGTGGTCGTGTGGACCCGGGAGGGTGTGGCCGTCCAGCCGCCCTGGTCCGGGACGAGCTGCCCGGGGTGCGGCTGCGGGACCGTGACCACGTTCCCCACCGGCTATCTGGCGCACCATCCGGAGATCACGCTCGGCCGACCGGCTCTGCAGATCCCCGCGGAGGAGGAGTCCTCCCGAGGCGGATGGTGGTTCACGTCGCACGGCCTGGTCACGCTCGCGCTCCTGCTGCCGGCCGGTCTCGGCCTGTACGAGAGGATCACCGCGCACTGATCCGCCCCGCCCGTCGATCGTCCGGCGACGGCCGGGTAGGGCGGTTGTCCACAGGTGGCGCGAGGGGGCCCGGGGGATCCGGCAGAATGAGAGCCCTCCCGGAAGAAGGCGGATCAGGATCGTGACGACGTCCATTCAGCAGCGGATCGCCGAAGAGCTCGGCGTGCGCGAGAGCCAGGTCACCGCGGCCGTCGACCTGCTCGACGGCGGGGCGACGGTGCCGTTCATCGCCCGCTACCGCAAGGAAGCCACCGGTGCGCTCGACGACGCCCAGCTGCGCACGCTGGAGGAGCGGCTGCGTTACCTGCGCGAGCTGGAGGAGCGGCGGGCGGCCATCCTCGACTCGATCCGCTCCCAGGGCAAGCTCGACGAGGCCCTGGAAGCGCGGATCATGGAGGCCGACTCCAAGGCCCGGCTGGAGGACATCTACCTGCCCTTCAAGCCCAAGCGCCGGACCAAGGCGCAGATCGCCAGGGAGGCGGGGCTGGAGCCCCTGGCGGACGCGCTGCTGGCCGACCCGTCGCTGGACCCCCAGGCGACCGCGGAGGGATACGTACGCGAGGGCGTGGCCGACGCCGCCGCGGCGCTGGAGGGCGCCAGGGCCATCCTGGTCGAGCGCTTCGCCGAGGACGCCGACCTCATCGGCGACCTGCGGGAGCGGATGTGGTCCCGAGGCCGGCTCGTCTCCCAGGTGCGGGAGGACAAGCAGGAGTCCGGCGCCAAGTTCTCCGACTACTTCGACTTCTCCGAGCCCTTCACCCGGCTGCCCTCGCACCGCATCCTCGCGATGTTCCGGGGCGAGAAGGAGGAGGTGCTCACGCTCACCCTCGACCCGGAGGCCGAGGAGCCGAACGACTACGAGGCGCGGATCGCCCGGCGGTTCGGCATCGCCGACCAGGGCCGCCCGGCCGACAAGTGGCTGCTCGACACCGTGCGCTGGGCCTGGCGGACGCGCGTCCTCGTCCACCTGGGCATCGACCTGCGCACCCGGCTGTGGCAGGCGGCCGAGGAGGAGGCCGTGCGGGTGTTCGCGGCCAACCTGCGCGACCTGCTGCTCGCCGCTCCCGCGGGGGCGAGGCCGACCATGGGCCTCGACCCGGGCCTGCGCACCGGGGTGAAGGTCGCGGTCGTGGACGGCACCGGCAAGGTCGTGGCCACCGAGACGATCTACCCGCACGAGCCCAGGCGGCAGTGGGACCAGTCGCTCGCGGTGCTGGCCCGGCTGGCGGCCGAGCACAAGGTGGAGCTGGTCGCCATCGGCAACGGCACCGCGTCGCGGGAGACCGACAAGCTCGCCGCCGAGCTGGTCAAGCACATGCCGCACCTCACCAAGATCATGGTTTCGGAGGCCGGGGCCTCGGTCTACTCCGCGTCGGCCTACGCCTCGCAGGAGCTGCCCGGCCTCGACGTCTCGCTGCGCGGCGCGGTGTCGATCGCGCGGCGGCTGCAGGACCCGCTGGCCGAGCTGGTCAAGATCGACCCCAAGTCCATCGGTGTCGGCCAGTACCAGCACGACGTGTCCGAGGTGAAGCTGTCGCGCTCGCTCGACGCGGTGGTGGAGGACTGCGTGAACGCGGTGGGCGTGGACGTCAACACCGCGTCCGCCCCGCTGCTGACCCGGGTCTCCGGCATCAGCGCCGGACTTGCGGAGAACATCGTCGCGCACCGGGACGCCAACGGGCCGTTCCGCTCCCGGACCGGGCTGAAGGACGTGCCGCGGCTCGGCCCGAAGGCGTTCGAGCAGTGCGCGGGCTTCCTGCGCATCCCGGGGGGCGACGACCCGCTCGACGCCTCCAGCGTCCACCCCGAGGCGTACCCGGTGGTGCGCCGCATCCTCGACTTCAGCAAGAGCGACCTGCGCACGCTGATCGGCAACACCTCGGCGCTCCGCACGCTGAAGCCGTCCGACTTCGTCGACGACACCTTCGGCCTGCCGACCGTCACCGACATCCTCAAGGAACTGGAGAAGCCGGGCCGCGACCCCCGTCCGGCTTTCAAGACCGCCACCTTCAAGGACGGCGTCGAGAAGCCCTCCGACCTGTCGCCCGGCATGATCCTGGAGGGCGTCGTCACCAACGTCGCCGCGTTCGGCGCGTTCGTCGACATCGGCGTGCACCAGGACGGCCTGGTCCATGTGTCCGCGATGTCGAACTCGTTCGTGAAGGACCCGCGCGAAGTGGTCAAGCCCGGCGACATCGTCCGGGTCAAGGTGCTCGACGTCGACCTCCAGCGCAAGCGCATCTCGCTCACGCTGCGCCTGGATGACGAGACGACGGGCAACGGCCGCAGGGGCGGGCCGGACGGCGAGGCCCGGGGCGACCGGCAGGGCGGCCGGCGCGGCCAGCCACGCCAGAACGCCCCCCGTCAGAACCAGGGCGGCCAGAACCAGGGCGGCCAGAACCAGAGCGGCAGGGGCGGGTCGGGCCGCGGGAACGGCCGGGGCTCGGGCGGTGCGCCGCAGGGCGGCGCCATGGCCGAGGCCCTGCGCCGCGCCGGTCTGGCCGACCCCGGCGCCGGCGACCGCCGCTCCCGCTGACGCCCCTCCCCGGTCCATCGCCTGCCCGCATCCGTTGCGATGGCCGTCGCTCCCGCTGACGGCCATCGCGGGTCCACGGGCTGCTCGCGCCCGGCGCCCGCCTCCGGTGCGCCGGGACCGCGCTCGACGTGCCGGGACCACCTTCGGTGCGCCGGGACCGCGCTCGGCGTGCCGGGACCGCCTCCGGTGTGCCGGGCGGGCGACGGAGAATGCCCCGCGAGGCGATGGACGCGGGGCACAGGGCCGATCAGGAACGATGTTCGGTCATTCGGTCACTGCTGCTGCTGTTGTTGCTGCTGACCGCCGCGCCCCTGCTGCTGCTGCTGTTGCTGCTGCTGACCGCCGCGACCCTGCTGCTGTTGCTGTTGCTGCTGCTGCTGCTGCTGCGGTAAATGCTCCCGATGGTGGCGGCGATGATGTTCATAGTGATGGTGACGGTGACGCCTACGGCATTCACCTCCCGGGCAGTCCCCCGTGCTCGACGGCCTGACGACCTGCTCGGTCGTGCTGGCGGCGTTGGCGGGCTGCGTCTGCATCGTGACAGGGACGAGGGCCGAAGCCGTCACGACGGCAGCAGCCAATGCGTGTTTGAACATGGGATTCCCTCCGTCGGCTCCGTGATGAGAAGCGGACGACGTCCGAGTGCACGGAGCTCGAATCGATCCATCGAACCTTTGGATCTGGACCCTGGTTCTCACGCTAGAGGCACCAAACGCCTCAGTCACCCATCAGGGAGCAAACAAGCACTGGTAGCACCAAAAGGCTGAATTCGCTCAGCTGTCACCCTGCCTGGGCAACGCGCGCCGAGGGCGGGGCTCAGAGAGGCGCGCCGGGGCCGTCGGCGGACGGAGCGAGCAGATCCTCCAAAACGGCGGCGAGGGCGGCGACCCCGGCGAGGCAGTCGGCCTCCTCGGCGTGCTCGTACGGCGAGTGCGAGACACCCGTGGGGTTGCGTACGAACAGCATGGCCGCCGGGACCTCCCCGGCGAGGATGCCGGCGTCGTGCCCCGCCCCCGTGGGCAGCACGGGCGCGCCGCCGAGGGCGCGCGCGACGCGATCACGCAATGGCGCGTCGAAGTCCACGACCGCCGTGTAGGACTCCCGGGTCACCTCGGCCCCCCGGGCCGCCCGGGCCGTCTCCTCGACGAGGCTGTCCAGCAGGGCGTCGTCGGGAGCCCGGCAGTCGAGCCATGCGGTGACCAGCGACGCGATGGCGTTGGTGCCGTTGGGCTCGACCCTGACCCTGCCGAAGGTGGCCAGAGCCCCCAGGCGCTCGGCGCCGGCGCGTGCGGCCAGCACGGCCGCCGCATAGGCCGGCATGGGGTCGCGCCGGTCCTCAAGGCGGGTCGTCCCGGCGTGGTTGGCCTCCCCGTGGAAGTCGAAACGCCAGCGGCCGTGCGGCCAGATCGCGGAGGCGACGCCGACCGGGTGCGGCGTGCCGGCGAGGTGGCGGCCCTGCTCCACGTGCAGTTCCACGAACACGCCGATCCGCGCGAGGCGCTCGTCGTCGCGCCCGGCGGCCCCGGGGTCGCGTCCCGCCCGTTCCATCGCCGCCGCCAGGGTGACGCCGTCCGCGTCACGCAGCGCCCCGGCCGCCTCGGGGCGGACGGCGCCGGTCATCAGCCGCGACCCCAGACAGGCCAGGCCGAACCTGGCGCCCTCCTCCTCGGTGAAGTTCACCACCGCCAGCGGCCGCTCCGGCCGCAGGCCGCGCGCCCGCAGCGCGTCGAGCGCGGCGAACGCCCCAACGACCCCCAGTGGGCCGTCGTACGCCCCGCCGTCGGGCACCGAATCCAGGTGGGAGCCGGTCACCACGGCGTCTCCGGCCGCGGGATCGCCCAGCCAGGCCCACTGGTTGCCGTTGCGGTCGGTCTCGTAGGTCAGGCCTCTGTCACGCGCCTGCGCGGCGAACCAGGCCCGGCACTCGGCGTCCGCCGACGTCCAGGCGTGCCTGCGGTACCCGCCCGTCGCATCGTAGCGGCCGACGGGCAGCAGGTCATGCCACATGTGGCGGAAGCCGTCCGCCACCTCCTCGGGCAGGACCCGCGCCGCTCCCTCAGGCCTCGGCGTCGGCACCGGCCGGCCCCTCCCCGAGCTCGGCCGGCCGGCTCATCGGGACGCGTACGCCCCGCTCGCGGGCGACCTCGGCGGCCCGGTCGTACCCGGCGTCCACGTGCCGGATCACGCCCATGCCCGGGTCGTTGGTCAGCACCCGGCGGATCTTCTCCCCCGCCAGCGGCGTACCGTCGGCGACGGTGACCTGTCCGGCGTGGATGGAGCGGCCGATGCCGACCCCGCCGCCGTGGTGGATCGATACCCAGGACGCGCCGGAGGCGACGTTGACCATGGCGTTGAGCAGCGGCCAGTCGGCGATCGCGTCGGAGCCGTCGAGCATGCCCTCCGTCTCGCGGTAGGGCGAGGCGACCGAGCCGCAGTCGAGATGGTCGCGGCCGATCACGATGGGAGCGGAGATCTCCCCGGAGGCGACGAGGTCGTTGAACCGCTCACCGGCCCGGTCCCGCTCGCCGTATCCCAGCCAGCAGATCCGCGCGGGCAGGCCCTGGAAGCGCACCCGCTCGCTCGCCATCCTGATCCACCGGGCCAGCGGCTCGTTGTCCGGGAAGAGATCGAGGATCGCGCGGTCGGTCGTCGCGATGTCGGCCGGGTCGCCGGACAGCGCCGCCCACCGGAACGGGCCCTTCCCCTCGCAGAACAGCGGCCGGATGTAGGCGGGCACGAACCCGGGAAAGTCGAACGCCCGCGCGTACCCGGCGAGGCTCGCCTCGCCCCTGATCGAGTTGCCGTAGTCGAACACCTCCGCACCGGCGTCCTGGAAGCCGACCATCGCCTCGACATGCCGGGCCATCGACTCGCGGGCCCGGTGGGTGAACCCCTCGGGGTCCTTGCGCGCGAGCGCGGCCATGTCCTCGAACGCGACGCCGAGCGGCAGGTACGCCAGCGGGTCGTGCGCGCTCGTCTGGTCGGTCACGACGTCGATCTCCGCACCCCGGGCCAGCAGGGCGGGCACGGCCTCGGCGGCGTTGGCCACGACCCCGATCGACAGCGGGCGGCGCGCGTCCCTGGCCTCGTACGCCAGGCGCAGCGCCTCGTCCAGGCTCTCGGCCCGCACGTCCAGGTAGCGGTGGCCGATGCGGCGCTCGACACCGCGCGGGTCACAGTCGACGCAGATCGCCACGCCGCCGTTCATCGTGACCGCGAGCGGCTGCGCGCCGCCCATGCCGCCGAGCCCGGCGGTCAGGGTGATCGTACCGGCGAGGCTGCCGCCGAACCGCTTGGCCGCGACCGCCGCGAACGTCTCGTACGTCCCCTGCAAAATGCCCTGGGTGCCGATGTAGATCCACGAGCCGGCCGTCATCTGGCCGTACATCGTGAGCCCGAGCCGCTCCAGCCGCCGGAACTCCGGCCAGGTCGCCCAGTCGCCGACGAGGTTGGAGTTGGCGATGAGCACCCGGGGAGCCCACTCGTGGGTGGTCATCACGCCGACCGGCCGGCCCGACTGCACCAGCAGCGTCTCGTCGGCCCGCAGGGTGGTGAGCTCGCGCACGATGGCGTCGTACGACGGCCAGTCGCGGGCGGCCTTGCCGCTGCCGCCGTAGACGACCAGCCGTTCCGGGTGCTCGGCGACCTCGGGGTCGAGGTTGTTCATCAGCATGCGCAGCGCGGCCTCCTGCTGCCAGCCGCGCGTGTTGAGGGTGGTGCCGCGCGGAGCCCGGACAGGTCCCCGGACGGGAGCCCGGTTCGGGGCGCTGTCACCGTGGTCGGCCACGAGTCCTCCTCCCACCCGCGCCCGGCGCGCATGGTCCCATTCAGTGAGTCCTCTTCATCCTGAGTGAATGAATAGATTCAGTCAATGAGGAACACCCCGCGGGCCGCGGCCGACGCCTCGAACGCCTCCAGGCGCGCCTGTGCCCCGGGCAGCTCGTCGCACATCGCCTCCAGCAGCACCCGGCCGAGCATCATCGGCGCGCAGGCCGTGTCGAACACCAGGCTCGTGCCCACGGCGGCGGTGAGCAGGACGTGCGACAGACCGGCGAGAGACGGCACCTTCCGGTCCGCGACCGTGACGACGTTCAGTCCGGCCGCGCGGCCGGCGCGGAGGGCGTCCACCAGTTCGGCCGGGTAGCGGGGCAGGGCGAAGCACAGCAGGGCCGTCGCCCCGGCCGCCGCCGCCTGCTCGACGCGGTCGGTCAGGAGCGACCCCGCTTCGTGCAGGGGCCGTACGTCGGGGTGGATCTTCGCCGCGAAGTAGGCGAACCCGGCGGCCTGGGCCGCGGCCGCCCGCAGGCCCAGCACCGGAAGCGGCCGCGAGGCGGCGAGCAGGCGGGCGGCCTCGGCGACGGGCCCGGGGTCGTCCAGCGACCGGGCCAGGGCGCGCAGGTTCTCGATCTCCGCCAGCACGGCCCGCCGGTACTCACCCCCGGGGCCCGTCGCCCAGTCGAGGCCGAGACCGTGCTTCCCGGGCGCCTCTTCCGGGGCGGGATCCCGCGGCGCGGGACGTGCGCGCGCGCCGGGTCGCGACGACGGGCGATGAGAACTGTCCGCCGCGGCAGGAAGCGTCTGCGCGTGCTCCTGCACTCCGCTCCCGTACTGCCTGCTCCCGTACTGCCTGCTCCCGGTCTGCCCGGCCGTGTCCTGCCCCCCGCCCCCGTACTGCCCGCCCCCGTACTGCCCGCCCCCGTACTGCCCGCTCCCGGTCTGCCCGGTCGCGTCCGGCACGCCCCCGCCGCCGTCGGGGGGCCGGGGGCCGGCCGCGGGCGCGGACGTGCCGGCATCCGGCGCGGTGTCCTCCCCGTCCCGGCCGCCGCCGTTCACGCCGCGGCCGGGCGGCACGCCCAGTTCACGGAACCTGCGCCGCAGGCCGGGGTATCCGCGGTAACCCAGCGCCATCGCGAAGCGGGTCACCGACGGCTGGCTGACCCCGGCCAGCTCGGCCACTTCGATGCTCGACAGGAACGGCGCCTCGGCGGCGTGCCGTGCGAGGCAGTGCGCGATCCTGCGCTGCACGGGGGTCAGCCGGTGCCCCTCGAACAGCCGCAGCAGGCGGGACGCGGCCTCGCCGTCATGACCGCCGGGGTCGCCGAAGACATCACGGTCGCCGAGGACGTCACGTTCGTCGCGGTCGGCGCGGTGGCCGCCCGGGCCGTGGTCCGCGTTGTGGCCGGTGCTCATCTCCCCCGCCTCACCGGCCCACGCCGGGCCGGTCGGTCTGCATGCTTTCATTCAACGGCAGTCTCCTCTGAGGGGTTGTCCACAGGCAAGGCGCCGTCGGCGCGCACCGGCCCGGCGATTGCCTAGTCTGATCGGCAGAACCCAGCAAGGGAGATTGCCGTTGAAGACCGGTGGTTTGAGAAGTAGTGGCCTGGGCCGTCGCGTGGGGGTCGTCGCGGGAGCGGCCGCCCTGGCGGCGGCGGTGTGGGCGGTGCGGAACGTCCCCGCCGCGCTGGGGGCGCGGCCGTCGGGCGAGCGGGCGAGCCGGGTGCGGCGCTCGAAACAGTTCCGTGACGGCGCGTTCCGCAACACGACGCCCAGCCCCGTCCTTCCCCCGGGGACCAGGCAGCAGGTCGCCCGCGAGTTCCTCCGCCGGACGCCGCGCAAGCCCCGCCTCCCCGTTCCCCTGATGACCCCCGGGCCGTCCCGGGGCGGCGACCTCGACGCCGTCTGGTACGGCCACTCCTCCGTGCTGATCGAGATCGAGGGGCGGCGGGTGCTGCTCGACCCGGTGTGGAGCGAGCGGTGTTCTCCGGCGTCGTTCACCGGGCCGCGCCGCCTGCACCCTCCGCCGGTGCCGCTGTACGAGCTGCCCGAGCTCGACGCGATCGTCATCTCGCACGACCACTACGACCACCTCGACATGGACACGGTGCGCCTGCTGGTCCGCACGCAGTCCGCGCCGTTCCTGGTTCCGCTCGGGGTCGGCGCCCATCTCGAGCGGTGGCGGGTGCCCGCGTCCCGCATCATCGAGCTGGACTGGAACGAGGAGGCCACGGTCTCCGGCCTCCGGTTCGTGGCGACCCCCGGCCGTCACTTCTCCGGCCGCGCGTTCCGCCGGGACCAGACCCTCTGGGCCTCGTGGGTCGTCGCGGGCGAGCGCCGGCGGGTCTTCTACACCGGCGACTCCGGCTACTTCGACGGATACGCTGCGATCGGCGAGACGTACGGGCCGTTCGACCTGTCGGTGGTCCAGATCGGCGCCTACAGCAAGGGCTGGCCGGACATCCACATGACACCCGAGGAGGCGATCCTCACGCACCTCGACGTGCGGGCCCGGGTGCTGCTGCCGGTTCACTGGGGCACGTTCTCGCTCGCCCCGCACGCCTGGAACGACCCGGTCGACCAGCTGTGGCGGGAGGCCAAGGCACGCGACGTGCGCCTCGTGGTGCCGCGGCCGGGCGAACGCGTCACGGTCGACGACCCGCCGCCGGTGGACGGCTGGTGGCAGACGATCATGTGACGAGCCGGGTGCCGGGCCTGCGGGGAGAGCGCGCTCCCCGGCCCGGCGGCCGCCGGCCACGGACCCACGCCGGGCCGGTCAGTTCATGTGCGCCGTGCCGGGAGGCTCGGCCGCCGGCCGGCGCAGCGCGTCGGCGCGGGTCGGATACATGGTGAGCCGCGAGCTGAGGCCGAGCAGCGAGAACAGGTGACGCATCTGTGGGCTCATCCCGCAGACGGCGCCGTCTCCGTCCTTGGGCGGGTTGCGGACGCAGGCGTCGATGAGCACCCGCATGCCGGCGCTGTCGATGAACCGCAGCCGCTCCAGGTCGAACAGGATGCGCGTCGCGGGGCGGGCCAGGAGGGGGGCCACCTGCTCGCGCAGCGCGGGGACCGTGAGCACGTCGAGCTCACCGCTGAGGGTGATGAGAGTGAAGGGGGGCGACTGCGCCACCGACACCTGGAAGTCGTGCAAGGATCCCCACCTCCGTTGGTGAGATGACCCCACCCGGAACTCCTTCCGGAACCGCCCATATTACGCGGATCGGGCGAATAATCCCATAAGACCGGACGAAAACTGTGTGCAGGTTTCACTTCCGTCCCCCGGGTAGTCGCGATCCATGGGCATTCGAGCAATGGCGGTCGTCTGCCTCGCGCTCGTCGCCGCGGGGTGCGCGTCCGCGGACGACGCGTCGGTCGCCGCGACGGCGGAGCGCTTCCTGTCCGCGGCCGGGCAGGGCCGGGGAGGTCAGGCATGCCTGCTCCTGGCCCCCGAGGCCGCGCGCTCACTGGACGACTGCGAGCAACAGATCGTGTCGGCCGGCCTGCGCACGGGCGCCGTACGCGGCGTCGACGTGTGGGGCGACGAGGCACGGGTGCGGGTGGACGGCGACACGCTTTTCCTGCACCGGTTCCCCGAGGGCTGGCGGGTGCGGGCCGCGGGCTGCGAACCCCGCCCGGAGCAGCCGTACGAATGCGAGGTGGAGGCGTGAACGGCGCGCGGACCCTCTACGCGGTGCTGCTGGTCACGATCGCGCTGGTTCTCGCCTACGTGATCGTCGTCGGCCTGGCGGGGAGGTAGCGGCGGTGAGGCGTTTCGTCAGGGACAACGCGCTCGCGCTGTGCTTCCTGCTGCTGTTCCTGCTGAGCCTCGCCGGACAGTCGGCGGCGGGCGCGGCGGCGTTCAGCGAGGAGCAGGTGGCGGGTGGCGGCTCCCCCGTGACATGGGCGGACTACGTCACCTCGTCGGCCTTCGCGGTGGACGTCGCCGAGAACTGGCAGTCGGAGTATCTGCAGTTCTTCCTCTACATCCTCATCACGGTCTGGCTCGTGCAGCGCGGCTCGCCGGAGTCGAAGAAGCGGGGCGAGGAGGGCCTGGAGTCCGACGCCGAGCAGAAGGTCGGCCGGCACGCCGAGCCCGGCTCCCCCGCGTGGGCGGCGGCGGACGGCTGGCGGCGGACGGTCTTCAGCCACTCGCTGGGCATCGCGATGGGACTGCTCTTCCTGCTGTCCTGGCTGGCCCAGTCCGTCGCGGGCCTCGCGGCGTACAACAACGAGCAGCTCTCCCGGCTGGAGGACCCGGTCGGCTGGGGCGGCTACGTGACCTCCGCCGACTTCTGGAACCGCACACTGCAGAACTGGCAGTCGGAGTTCCTCGCGGTCGCCTCCATGGTCCTGCTCGCGATCTTCCTGCGTGAGCGGGGCTCACCGCAGTCGAAGAGGGTCGGCGACCCGCATTCCAGGACGTCGTCCAGCGGTTGACCGGTGCCCCTCGCGGCCGGATGACAATCTCGGGCAAAGCTCCGAATGTCCACGTTTGTCGCATTCCAAGGCTTGGGTACGCCCAGCGCCAATCGTGGGGAGGAGCACCGAGATGACGTTCAATCCGCTGCAGGAGCGGGGGATACCGCTGGACCGGCAGCTGCGCAACTGGCGCGAGCTGAATGTCACGCCGATCGACCCCGACCGCGCCGATCCCTACACCCGGTGCCGGATCATCACGATGAACGGCATCGAGATCGAGGCGATCATGTTCAGCCATCATCTCGCCCGGCACCACCCCGATCTGGAGGTCAGGCAGCGGCTGGCGGAGGTGCGCTACATCGAGGCGCAGCAGCAGAGGACGGTGAACTGGCTGCTGCCGGGGCTGGCCTCGGTGCTGGAGACGACGATCGCCTACGAACAGGTGGCGGTGGACCTGACCGCCTGGGTCGCCCGGATGGAGCCCGACCCCTATCTCAAGCAGGCCTACCAGTTCGGCGTGCTGGAGGACTTCGATCACCTGTATCGCTACGCCAACCTGTACGAGATGATCGAGCACCGCAAGGCCGAGAAGATCGTCGACCGGCTGACCGAGGTGATGCCGGGCCGGCCGACGAAGATGCACCACCGCCACCCGGCCGACAACGTCCGCGAGCACTACAACCGCGAGACCGCACAGGCGATCTCCAAGCTGCACGCGCTGACCGTCATGTCCGCCGAGCAGCAGACGATGAACTTCTACATGAACGTCGGCCCGACCTACGTGGAGCCGATCGCGCGGCAGCTCTACCAGGAGATCGGGCTGATCGAGGAAGAGCACGTCACGCACTACGAGTCGCTGCTCGACCCGGGCGAGACGTGGTGGGAGCAGCTGCTCAACCACGAGTACAACGAGTGCTACCTCTACTACTCCTTCATGGAGACCGAGTCCGACCCGAAGGTCAAGACGATCTGGGAGCTGCATCTCAACATGGAGCTGGAGCACCTGCGGATCGCCGCGGAGCTGTTCCGCCGGCACGACGGGCGCGACCCGGAGCAGCTGCTGGCCCCGGCGCTGCCCAAGCCGGTGACGTTCGAGCCGAACAAGGACTACCTGCGTGAGCTGATCGCGACGCAGATCGACTACACGACCCTGGGCACCGGCTACGTCCAGGAGGCCCACGAGCGGTTCCAGCGCTGGCAGGAGCAGCTGATGGGCGGGGAGGAACCGCCCAGCGAGCGCGTCATCGACGACAACCGCGCCAAGTCGGGCGACGAGTACCGCCTGGAGCTGGAGGGCACCCACCCTCTCTACAGCCTGCGCACCCACTGACCGGGCGAGCCCCCGGGCTCGGGTCCGTACCCGCGGGCCCGAGCCGGGGGCTCGCAGGCCCGCCTACCTGCGCAGCGCCTGACGGATCAGGTCCCGGGCCCGATCCATGATCGCGGCGGGCGGGCCCAGGAGCAGGTTCCTCGTCATCGTCTCCACACCCGGGTGCGGGCGGGTCGGCGCCATCGCCTCGGCGGCCCGGACGCCGAGGGCCATCGCCCGCCGCTCGGCCGCCGTCGTCTCGGCGCGGAGCCGGGTGAACTCGTACCGCTCCTCGGCCCGGGCGTGCGCGAGCACGGCCATCCGCAGTCTGTCCAGCTCGGCCATGAAGCCGGGATGCTCCGGGCCCATCTCGTCCAGCCTGCTGAGCATCTCCTTGGCCTCGCGCTCCTCCTTGAGCCGGTCGGCCACCACGCCGGTCCCCCCGTCCACCCGCAGCCGGGTGTAGGGGTGGACGATCTCCTCCTCCGCCGTCTCGTGGACGGCCAGCATGCGCACCAGCCGCCGGAACGGCTCACGGCGCTCGCCGGGCGCGGCGTGCTCCACCTCGTCGAACATGTCCCTGATCAGCGCGTGCTGGTGGACGAGCAGGTCGACGACGTCGCCTTCCTTCATCAGTTCCGGTATCGGGTGCTGCACGTCGGTCATGTCCCTCTCCCCTCGGATACGGCGCCCGGCCTTCCCTCGGAAGGCCGGGCGCCGGACGAAAACGGGACCACGGTCGAGCCTGACCGCACCTGGCGGACACCCGGCTATCTACCCCTGACGTGTGGTGATCAGCAGCCGATCGGGCTCGATCCCAACGCGACGTCGTCGTACCAGATGACGTCGGAGTCGCTGCCGTAGCTCTCCCAGCCCAGGCGCAGCGTCGTGGGCCGCGGCGCGGTGGAGCGGCGCAGCCACTGGGCGTCCACGTCCGTCGTGGGCGTGCCGTCCACCGTCAGGCCCTTGACCTCCTGGTCGTCCAGGTACGTCCGCATCGCCTGCTTGGTGGTATCGATCTGGAAGCGCAGGCACACCCAGCGGTTGGTGGGCAGCGGGCTGCTCAGCGCGACCCCGGTCGGGCTCTGCTCGGGCAGCGTGGCGTCGTCGGACTCCCGGTTCCACTGGAGAGCGCCGCCCTGGCCGCCGATCCGCAGGTCCTTGCCGCCGTCCCTGGAGTCCGCCATGGTGATCATGGTGACGTGGTTCGCCGGCAGTGCCGTCGTGTGCCGCACCCACATGCGCCCGTAGACCACGGGCGCGATGGCGGAGACGTCCTTGGTGGTCGCGGCGAAGGCGTGGTTGCAGTAGTTGCCGCCGCCGTTGATCCGCAGCGACTTCCCTCCGCTGTGCGCGGTGGTGGAGTCGATCGTGGCGGTGCCGCTGCCCGAGCAGTTCGGGGTGGTCACCTGCCACTCACCGGACGGCGTGCCCGACTGGTCCTCGAAGCCGGAGCAGACGACCAGGCCGCCGCCCGAGCAGCCGGACGCCGTGGGGGTCACCGACGGGCTCGGACTGGCCGAGGGGGACGGCGACGGCGAGTGGTCCACCGTCGGAGACGGCGTGGGCGACGGTGAAGGTGTCGGCGACGGGGACGGCGAGTGGTCGACGGTCGGGGACGGCGTCGGCGAGGGCGACGGGGAGACCCCGCCACCGTCACACGGCACGCCGTTCAGCGACCAGTCGGACGGCGTCGTGAGGCTGCCCGACCAGGTGCCCTGGAAGCCGAAGTCCGCCGTCTGCCCGGTGGCCAGCGAGCCGTTCCAGGTCTCGTTCCTGGCGGTGGCGGCCGAACCCGACAGGGTCACCTTGGCGCCCCAGGAGTTGGTGATCTGCTGGCCGCTGCCGGCCGTCCAGCTCAGCGTCCAGGAGCTGACCGCCGAGCCGAGGTTGGTGAGCCGCACCGACGCGGTGTAGCCGCCCGGCCACTGGTTGGTCGTGTAGTCCACCTTGCACACGGGAGCCGCGGAGGCGGTGCCGGGCACCAGCACGACGACGAGGCCGGCGACCAGCGCGGCCAGCGCCGCGACCAGTCGCGCCGCCGGAGAGCCCGGCAGGCCGCGGGCGCCGGGGCGAACCCCTCGGACAGGACGGAACTGCTTCATGCGTACCTCGATTTCTGCGCATCCGCTCGTTCGGCGCGCCGCCCGGCTCCGCGCCGCGCACGCCGGGCAGGTACGAACGGCCGGCGGTCTCGGGCAGGCGCTCGCGCTCGGGCCGCGGCCCCTCTGGACAGACGGGTCGCGACGCTGCGGCCCCCGGACGCAGATGTTTTCTCCGGGTCGCCCGAGCGGTCAACGGACGCCGCCGGTCCCGGACCTGCCCCGCCCGGACCGCGGCGGCATCCGGCGCAGCTCACGGGCACCGCCGCCGCCGGAGGCGCGTGGAGGCGGCCGTGGCCCGAACTGAATCTTTCACCGTGCGCGACCCCCCGCGCGGCACGCCTCCCGCCTGTCGCGCCCCGACCGGTGCCCGCGGGCGCCGGCTCTCGTAGTCTTCGCACTGACACGCACGAACGCAAAGGACATCCCCCAATGGCAGATGCAGGGTCCTGGGTCGTCGTCGGGCTCGACAACGGCGGCACTAGCAACAACGCGACCGTTCTCGACGCCTCCGGGCGGTTCCTCGTGGACCGGATGGTGGAGACACCCAGCCTCGTACGGGAGGGTCCCGAGGTCGCGGTCGAGCAGCTCCTCCTCGCCCTCGACAACGTGCTGGAGCTGACCGGCACGCCGCGCTCGACCGTGCGCGCGGTGGGACTGGACACCCCGGGCCCGGCCAGCGCCGACGGTGTGATCTCCTCGAAGGGCGCGACCAACTTCGTCGATCCCGGGTGGTTCGGCTTCGACTTCCGGGGGGCCCTGGAGTCCCGGCTGGGGCTGCCGGTGGTCTACAACAACGACGGCAACGCCGCGGCCCTCTACTCCCACCACGTACGCTTCGGGCCCGACGCCTGGCAGCACTCGTCGGTGTCGGCGATCGTCGGCACCGGCCTCGGCGGCGGCGTCATCCAGTCGGGGCACGTGGTGAAGGGCGCGGCGGGGATGGCCGGCGAGCTCGGGCACGTCCACATCCCCCTGCAGGGCCTGCTGGAGGAGGGCCAGCCGCTGCCCGAGTGCAACTGCGGCTTCGTCGGGGACGCCGAGAGCGTCGCCTCGCTGACCGGCATCGAGAAGAACCTGCTGCCCTACTGGCTGACCCGCTTCCCCGACCACGAGCTGCACCGGGCCGGGTCCGCCGGGAAGGCCGCCAAGCTGCTGCGCGGCTACGCGGAGAACGGCGACCCGCTCGCGCTCAAGGTCTTCGAACAGCAGGCGATGGCCATCGGCAGGCTGTTCACCATCGCGGCCAACTTCACCGACCCGGACGCGTACTTCCTGGGCGGCGGAGTGGTGGAGGCGGCCCCGCACTTCCGCGAATGGTTCCTCGAGAAGGTCCGCGAGCACACCCTGCTGCGCGAGGAGCAGCGGCGGGTGGCCACCGTGACGCTGGTGGAGGACCTCGACATGGCCGGCGCCCGGGGCGCGGCGCTCGCCGCCCTCGCCGAGATCGTCGGCCGCTGACACGGCCGTCCGCCCCGCGGCCCGGCCGCGGCGTGTGTCCTGGACGGATCACACGCCCGGCCGGGGTCCGGTGAACGGAACGTCCAGAGCGAGTTGCGAATCTCGCACAAAACGGCACGATGCGGACTCGTGAACGACACAGACCTGCTCAACGGCCGCCGCTTCGTCATGATCAGCTCCACTGCCAGCGAGGTGAACGCCGACGCGCCCACCGAGTTCGCGTACGAGGAGTCGGGCGGCGTGATCTGGGGGCACTACACGGGCGACACCGTCGTCCACGGCCGGTTCGTCGGCACGCGGGACGCCGATCGCATCGAGATCTCCTACGTCCACCTGCTGAAGACCGGGGAGCGCGCGAGCGGCCGCGGCGCCAGCCGCATCGAGACGGCCGAGGACGGCCGGCTGCGCCTGGTCGAGGAGTTCCGGTTCGAGGACGACGACACCACCCACGTCAGCATCTGCGCCGAAGTGGTCTGAGACCTACGATTCGTCTCGCAGCGCGGCGCGGCCCTCGGCCGCGCCGACGAACCGCATCTTGCCGAGCGGCAGCCCCTGCCCCTGTCCCTGCCCCTGTCCCTGCTCGGGCTCCGGCGAGGGGGCGGAGCCGGGCCGCCGCGAGGTCCCCCGGCCCCGCTCACGCTCGCGATCGCTCGGCAGCACGTACGGCCGCCTGAGCACCTCGTCCAGGATGAACACGGTCTCGGTCGCCTTGACGGCCGGGATGTTGGCCAGGCGTTCGGTGACCATCGCGTGCACCTCGGCCACGTCCGCCATCCTGACCTGGATCATCGCGTCGTGCTGCCCGGTGGTGATGGCGCAGTACTCCACCTCCGGCATCTGCGCGAGCTGGGCGCGGAACTGCCGCCACATCTGCTGGCGCACGGTCACGAAGATCAGCGCGACGATGCCGAGGCCGGCCCGCTGATGGTCGATCTCCGCCGTGAACCGCCTGATCACGCCGTCGGCGCGCAGCGCCTCGAACCGCGTGTAGGCGTTCGCCCGGGAGATCCCGACCCGCTCGGCGAGCGCGGACACCGAGACGCGCCCGTTCTCCCTGAGCACCTCGAGGATCTTCAGGTGGGTGGCGTCCAGCTCCAGGCCGATGCCGATCCGTCCAGCGGCGCCGCCCGCGGACCCCGAGTTGCTTGACATTTCGGTCACTGGTTCATCCTCCACGGGAGATTCGTCTCGGCTCGGCCTCATGAGCTGGACTTTCTGCAGCACAATCCTGGACGATCGGCGACCAAACGTCCATACGGCCACGAGTTGGCCTGTTTTCGGAGGACACATAATGACGACCCGTTCGTGGCAGGTGAGGGCCGGCCTGCTGCCGGTTGTGCTCACCGGCGCCCTCGCCCTCGCGGCCTGCTCCGGCGGCGGCTCGTCCAGCAGCACCCAGAGCGGCGCCGCGGGCAAGACGCTCGTGATCGACACCTCGTTCGACCTCAAGACGGCGGACCCCGGGCGGACCTACGAGCCGACCGGCCTGATCGTCGACAAGGCGACCTACGACACGCTTCTCACGTTCGAGGGCTCCGACGTCACCAAGCCGGTGCCGTCGCTCGCCGAGTCCTACGAGCTGTCGCCCGACGGCAAGGAGCTCACGCTCAAGCTGCGGCAGGGCGCCACGTTCGCCGACGGCTCCCCGGTGACGGCCGACGACGTCGTGTTCTCCCTCACCCGGGTCCGCGACATGAAGGGCACGCCGTCGTTCCTGCTGGACGGCGTGGAGGTCGCCAAGACCGACGACACGACCATCACGCTGACGTCGAAGACCCCCAACCCGGCGCTGCCGTACATCCTCCCGAACCCGGCCCTCGGCATCCTCAACTCGAAGGTCGCCAAGGAGAACGGCGCGACGAACGACCCGAACGACAAGGCCGAGCAGTACCTGAACGCCTCCTCGGCCGGCTCGGGGCCCTACACCATCGAGTCGTTCAACGTGAGCAGCCAGGTCGTGCTCAAGGCGAACGCGAAGTACTGGGGCGCGAAGAAGCCGTACTACGACAAGGTGGTCATCCGCAACGTCGAGTCGGCCACGCAGAAGCTCAACGTGCAGCGCGGCGACAGCCAGGTGGCGCTGAACCTGTCCGGCGACCAGGTGACCGGCATCTCCGGCGGCCTGCAGGTCAAGCGCACCGCCTCGGCGTACGTGTTCTTCCTGCTCGCCAACCAGGACCCCGGCGTCAGCAAGGTCACCTCCAACCCCAAGTTCGTCGAGGCGCTGCGCAAGGGCATCGACTACCAGGGCCTGCTGGAGCTGGCCGGCGAGGGCTCGACGCAGGCGTCGGGCATCATCCCGTCGATGTTCCTCGGCGCGCTCCCCGCCGACCAGGCGGCCACGCGCGACGTCGAGGGCGCGAAGGCGGCGCTCGCGGCGAGCGGCGTGACCGACCCCAAGGTGACGCTGGAGTTCCCCAGCGAGCTGACCGTGAACGGCCTGTCCTTCCAGCCGCTGGCCGAGCGCATCCAGGCCAACCTCAAGGAGGTCGGCATCACGGTCGAGCTGGCCCCCGCGCCGGTCACCACCGCCCTGGACAACTACCGCAACGGCAAGGAGGAGCTGGGCCTGTGGTACTGGGGCCCGGACTTCCCCGACCCCAGCAACTACCTGTCGTTCGCCCCGGGCAAGCTGGTCGGCCTGCGGTCCGGCTGGAAGGCGGGCGCGGACAAGGACGTCGAGGCCGCGGCCGACAAGGCCGGCGCCGCGGTGACCGACGCCGACCGCAGGCAGGCGTTCACCGACTTCCAGCAGAAGCTCAACGCGACCGGTCCGTTCATGCCGCTGATCCAGCCCGGGCAGAACATCGTGACGGCGGCCTCCGTGACCGGCGTGGACTACCACCCCGTGTGGACGATCAATGTCGCCGACCTCGGTGCCAAGTAGCCGGCGTACGGGGAACCGGGCGGTGCGCAGCCCGCTCGCCCGGTTCCTGGTGCGGCGGATCCTCACGGCGCTGTTGCTGGCGGTGGGGATCACGCTGGTCACCTTCGTGCTGACCAACCTGGTGCCGGGCGACCCCGTGGCGGCCAACCTCGGCCAGCGGGCGCTCGGCGACCCGGCGATCGTGGCCCAGTGGCGGGCCGATCACGGCCTCGACCGGCCGCTGCCGCAGCAGTACCTCGCGCACCTCGGCGGGCTGCTGCACGGCGACCTCGGGACGAGCCAGCAGAGTCACCGCCCGGTGCTGGACGACCTCGCCCAGTCCGTGCCGGCCACGCTGGAGCTGGCCGGGGCCGCGATCGTCGTCTCGCTGATCCTCGGCGTCGGGTTCGGGGTGGTCGCGGCGCTGCGCCGCGACCGTTTCGCGGACCACGTGCTCCGGGTGCTGAGCCTGGTCGGCATCTCGGTGCCCACGTTCTGGCTCGCGCTGATGGCGTTCTACGTGTTCTTCTTCCGGCTCCAGATCACTCCGGGCAGCGGCCGCATCGACCCCGGGATGACCCCGCCGCCGCAGGTCACCGGCCTCTACACGGTCGACGCCCTGCTGTCGGGCCGGTGGGAGGTGTTCTCCTCGGCCGTCGGCCACCTGGCCGCTCCGGCGCTCGTGCTGGCCCTTTACACGATCGGCCTGCTGACGCGGTTCACCCGCTCGGCCGTGCTGGAGGTGCTCGGGCAGGACTACGTCCGCGCCGCCCGCGCCAAGGGCCTGCCCGGCCGCGTGGTGCTGTTCCGGTACGTCCTGCGCCCTGCGCTGGTGCCCGTCATCACCGTGGCCGGTCTGGCGTTCGGCAGCCTGCTGTCCGGCACCGTGCTGGTGGAGGCCGTCTTCGCCTGGCCGGGGGTCGGCCAGTACGCCTACAAGAGCGCCACCACCCTCGACCTGCCCGCCGTCATGGGCGTGGGTCTCGTGGTGGGCGTGGTCTACCTCGTCATCAACCTGGTCGTCGACGTGCTGTACGGCGTCGTCGATCCGAGAGTGAGGGTCTCGTGAAGCGCGCCGGCCTGTTCGCGCGCACCCGCGTGAGCCGGCTCCCCCAGGCGTGGCGGCGGCCGCTGGCGGTCGTCGGCGTCGTCGTCGCGCTGGCCTGGATCGTGGTCGCGCTGGCCGCGCCGGTGCTCGCGCCGCACGACCCCCTGGCCCAGGAGCTGCCCCGGCTCGCGCCGCCCGGCCCGGGCCACTGGCTCGGCACCGACCAGCTCGGCCGCGACATCCTCAGCCGGGTCATGTACGGCGCCCGGGTGTCCATCCCGCTCACGCTGCTGCTCGTGGTGCTCTCGGTGCTGATCGGCGGCCTGCTAGGCGCCTGCGCGGGCTATTTCGGCCGGTGGGTGGACGAGACGATCATGCGCCTGGCCGACCTCGTGTTCGCCTTCCCCACCGTCATCCTCGCGATGGTGGTGGCCGCCGCCCTCGGCGCGAGCCTCGGCAACGCGGTGCTCGCCGTGCTCGTCGTCGCCTGGCCGGCGTACGCGCGGGTCACCCGCGGTCTCGTGCTCGGCGTACGGGAGCGGGAGTACGTGCTGAGCGGCCGGCTGCTGGGTTTTTCGGCCTGGCGCTCGCTGCGGGTGGACGTGCTGCCGAACGTCACCGGGCCGGTCCTGGTGCTCGCCACCCTCGACATCGGCACCGCGCTGCTGCTGCTGTCGGGCCTGTCGTTCCTCGGGCTCGGCGCCAAACCGCCGTCGCCCGAGTGGGGCGCGATGGTCGCCGCGGGGGTGGACGTCTTCGACAGCTGGTGGGTCGCGACGTTCCCCGGGCTCGCCATCCTGACGGTCGTCCTCGCGTTCAACTTCCTCGGCGACACGTTGCGCGACGCGCTCGACCCGCGTACCGCACGGGCGATCAAGGAGCGTGCACTGTGAGCGCCGCGTTGACGATCGAGGGGCTGCGGGTGTCGATCGGCGGCCACGACGTCCTGCACGGCGTGGACCTGACCCTGGAGGCGGGCCGCGTGCACGGCCTCGCCGGGGAGAGCGGCTCGGGCAAGACCATGACCGGTCTCGCCGTGCTCGGCCTGCTCCCCCACGGCTCCCGTAGCTCGGGACGGATCGAGTTCGGCGGGCGCGACCTGCTGGGGATGCCGGCCCGCGAGCTCAACGAGGTGCGCGGCGCGAAGATCGCCATGGTCTTCCAGGACCCGTCGACCAGCCTGCATCCCATGCTGACGGTCGGGCGGCAGCTCACCGAGCACATGCGCCACCACCTGCGCCTCGGCAGGAATGAGGCACGCGAGCGCGCCGCCGGCCTGCTCGCCAAGGTGCGCATCCCGGGCCCGGAGGAGGCGCTCAAGCGCTACCCGCACCAGTTCTCCGGCGGGATGCGGCAGCGGATCGCCATCGCGGTCGCGCTGGCCTGCGAACCCGAGGTGCTGATCGCCGACGAGCCGACGACCGCGCTCGACGTGACCGTGCAGGCCGGGATCCTCCGCCTGCTGCGCGGCCTGTGCGACGACCTCGGCCTCGCCGTCCTCCTCGTCACCCACGACCTCGGCGTGATGTCGGCGGTCGCCGACGAGGTGAGCGTGATGAAGGACGGCCTGGTCGTGGAGACCGGCACGCGCGGCCAGGTGCTACGGGAGCCCCGCCACCCCTACACCCGTTCGCTGCTCGACGCCCTGCCCGTGCCGCCTGCGGAGGATTCACGATGACCACCCCCCTGTTGTCCGTCGAGGACCTGGTCGTGGAGCACCGTACGCCGGGCCGCCCGGTCGTGCGGGCGGTGGCCGGGGCCAGCCTGCGCGTCGCCGCCGGCGAGGTGGTCGGCCTCGTCGGCGAGTCCGGGTGCGGCAAGTCCACCCTGGCCCGGGCGGTGTGCGGGCTGCACGGCACGGCCTCGGGCCGGATCCTCGTCGGCGGGCACCCGGTGACGCCCCTCGGGCTGCGCCGCAGGGACCCGTCGCTCAGCGGCGTGCAGATGGTGTTCCAGGACCCGTACTCCTCCCTGAACCCGCGCCGGCGCGTGGGCGCGCAGATCGCCGACGGCCTGCGCACCGCCGGCGACACCGTGACCGGCCCCGCCGACCTGCTCGAACGGGTCGGGCTGCCGCGCGCGTTCGCCGGCCGATACCCGCACGAGTTCTCCGGGGGGCAGCGGCAGCGCGTCGCCATCGCGCGGGCGCTCGCCGCCCGGCCGTCGCTGCTGATCGGGGACGAGCCGATCTCCGCCCTGGACGCCTCCGCCCAGGCGCAGGTGGCCCGGCTCATGCGCGACCTCGCCGTGGAGTCCGGCGCGGGCCTGCTGTTCATCAGCCACGACCTGTCCGTCGTACGGCTGATCGCCGACCGGATCGCGGTCATGTACCTCGGCAAGATCGTGGAGACCGGGCCGACCGCGGAGGTGTGGGCCGACCCCCGGCATCCGTACACGCGGGCGCTGCTCGCCGCGATCCCCTCCCCCGACGGCGCGGGCGTGCTGCCCGCCGAGCTGCCCGGGGACGTGCCCGACCCCGCCGATCCCCCGGCGGGCTGCCGGTTCCATCCCCGCTGCCCGTTCGCGATGGACGTGTGCCGGGAGCGGGAGCCCGACTTCGGCCCGGTGGCCTGCTGGCTGCACGCGCCGGAGCCGTCCCCCCTGCCATGATCGACCCGCTCGTGCTGGAGGACGTACGCGCCGGGATGGCCGGCGCGGGCATCGACGCCCTCGTGCTGCGGCCCTCCCCGGACTTCCGGTACCTGCGGGCGGACCCGCTGTCGGCGGCGGGCGGCGAGGAGGGCTACCTCGTGGTGGCGCTCGACGGGCCGCCCGCGCCGGCCGCCGATCCCGCGCGGGCCGCGGCTCTCGTGCCGCCGGCGGCCCGCCGCGTGGCCGTGGACCCCCAGATGCACGCCGCCGAGCTGTTCGCGCTGCGCCTCGACGCGGAGCTCGTGCTGGCCTCGGTCGTGCTGGCGCCGCTGCGCCTGCGCAAGCGCGCGGCCGAGGTGGCCGCGCTGCGGCACGCCGCCGCGGCGGCCGACGCCGTCCTGCTCGCCGCCCGCGAGCTCGCGTGGTTCGGCGTCACCGAGCGGGCGATGGCCCGCAGGCTCCGGGCGATGCTCGCCGAGACGGGCTGCGAAGGGCCGCCCTCCGTGCTCGTCGCCGCGGGCGAGCACTCCGCCGACGCGCGCCACCGGCCGTGCGAACGGGTGATCAACCCCGGCGACGCGCTGCTCGTCTCGGTCGGCGGGCGCTGGAACGGCTACTGCGCCGAGGTCGCCCGGGTCTTCGCTGTCGCCGAGCCGCCGGAGGACTTCGACGCCATGTACTCGGTCGTCCTCGCCGCACAGGGGGCCGCCGTCGACCGCGTACGCCCCGGGGTCGCGTGCGCCGAGGCCGCCGCGGCCGCCCGCGAGGTCGCCGACGGCAGCGGCTACGGCGACTACACCGCCGCGCGGACGGGCCGGGGCATCGGGCTGAGCCCGGCCGAGGCGCCCTGGTTGGCGGCCGGGGAGACGTTCGAGGCCGGGATGGCCGTCTGCCTGGAGCCCGCCATCTACCTGCCCGACCTCTTCGGCGCCCGGGTTGCCGACGTGGTCGTGTGCGGCGAGGACGGGCCGGAGGTGCTCAGCACCGGCTCCCGCGCGCTGCACGTCCTCGACCGGTAGGCGGGCCGCGGCCGGAACAAGACTCTGGAATTCGGCCGCGCTTCCGATGTCGAGAATGTGGCGCCGGCTCCGTCCCAGGGACACAGTGGCCACGAGGGGCCGCGCGACGGAGAGGAAGAACCACCGTGAAGTACCTGCTGCTGAAGCACTACCGGGGCGCGCCGGCTTCGGTCAACGACGTGCCGATGGACCAGTGGACGCCGGAGGAGGTCGACGCGCACGTGCAGTACATGCGCGACTTCGCGGCCCGGCTGGAGGAGACGGGCGAGTTCGTCGGCGAGCAGGCGCTGGCGCCCGAGGGCGCGTTCGTGCGGTACGACGGCGAGGGGCGCCCGCCGGTGACCGACGGTCCGTTCGCCGAGACCAAGGACCTCATCGCCGGTTGGATGATCATCGACGTGGAGTCGTGGGATCGCGCGGTCGAGCTGGCCGGGGAGCTGTCCGCCGCTCCCGGCGCCGGAGGCAAGCCCATCCACGAGTGGCTCGAGGTGCGGCCCTTCCTCACCCAGTCGCTCAAGGCGACCGAGTGAACGAGTCGCTGCTGCGGGAGCTCGTGCCCGCGGTGATCGGTGTCCTCGTCCGGCGCGGAGCGGACTTCGCGTCGGCCGAGGACGCCGTGCAGGAGGCCCTGATCCGGGCGCTGGAGACCTGGCCGGACGGTCCGCCGCGCGACCCGAGGGCATGGCTCGTCGCGGTGGCGTGGCGCAGGTTCCTCGACGCCGCACGCGCCGAGACCTCGCGACGGGGGCGGGAGCTCGCCGTGGAGGCCGAGCCCCCCGCCGGCCCGGCGCCCGCCGCCGACGACACGCTGCGGCTCTACTTCCTGTGCGCGCACCCCGCCCTGCCGCGCGGCTCGGCCGTCGCCCTGACGCTGCGCGCGGTCGGCGGCCTGACCACACGGCAGATCGCGGCGGCCTGCCTCGTCCCCGAGGCGACCATGGCGCAGCGGATCAGCCGGGCCAAGCGGCGGATCGCGGGGCTGCCGCTCGACCGGCCCGGCGATCTCGGGACGGTGCTGCGCGTGCTCTACCTCGTCTTCAACGAGGGGTACGGCGGAGACGTCGACCTGGCGGCCGAGGCGATCCGCCTCACCCGCCAGCTCGCCGCCCTGACCGACGAGCCCGAGGTCGCGGGGCTGCTCGCGCTCATGCTGCTGCACCACGCGCGCCGCGCGTCCCGCACCGGCCCGGGAGGTCGCCTGGTGCCGCTCGCCGAGCAGGACCGGTCCCGGTGGGACACCGGCCTGATCAGCGAGGGGGTGGCGATCCTGCAGGCCGCGCTGGCCCGCGACCGGCTGGGCGAATACCAGGCGCAGGCCGCGATCGCCGCCCTGCACGCGGACGCCCGCAGCGCCGCCGAGACGGACTGGGTGCAGATCGTGGAGTGGTACGACGAACTGCTGCGTCTCACGGGCAGCCCGGTGGTGCGGCTCAACCGGGCGGTGGCGGTCGGGGAGGCCGACGGACCGCGGGCAGGCCTGGCGGCGCTGGCCGGCGTGGATCCCGGCCTGCCCCGCTATGTCGCGGTGCGGGCCTACCTGCACGAACGCGCGGGTGACCTCGAGCACGCCGCCGAGCTGTACGCCGAGGCCTCCCGTGCCGCCGCGAGCGTTCCGGAGCGCGACCACCTCACACGGGAGGCCGCCCGGGTCCGGCAACTGCTGCGTCCATGAGGCGGTGTCAGGGAACCGGCGCCCTACACGGGCGGCGCGGGGTCGTACTGCATGCGCCGGCGCACCTCCCGGGCCCGCTCGGCCCCCGCGAGTCGCGCCACCAGGTGGAGCGCCATGTCGATGCCTGCCGACACCCCGGACGAGGTGACGACGTCGCCGTCGTCGACGAAGCGCTCGTCGCGCCGGACGTCGATGCTCGGATCCAGCTCGGCGAGCAGGTCGAGGGCGCCCCAGTGCGTGGTCGCCGGGCGGCCCGCCAGCAGGCCGGCCGCGGCGAAGACGAGCGATCCGGTGCAGACGCTGGTCATCAGGGGAACGCGTGCGCGCTGCTCCCGCACCCATGCGAGGTGTTCCGGATCCCTCAGTTGAGGGCGGGTCCCTGCGCCGCCCGGGTGCACGAGGACGTCGAGACGGCCGACGTCGTCCGCCGACCGGTCGGCGTACAGGGTCAGCCCCTTGGACGCCCGTACGGCTCCCGACCGCGGTGCGAACGCGACGACCTCCGCCTCCTCCGGGCGCAGTTTCGCCCATAAGCCGAAGACTTCCCAGGGGCCGACCGCGTCGAGTTCTTCCACCTGGTCGAACAGCAAGATTCCTACGCGTGTCATGCCCGCCATCCTTTCTCAGGGGGCTCGGAGCCGAAAGCAGCGGCAAAAGTGGGCAAATAGTCGCTATCAGCACCAGCAACCACACGAGGCTCGATAGAGGATAGAAAGGTCATTTTCTGAAGCTCCGCGGGTCAGGCCGAGATCCGCGATCGGGGGAAACGCCATCGGGGGAGGATCCATGACCACGACCGAGACGACGCCGGGCACGACCACGGCGGGCACCACGCCGGGCACCACGACCGGCACGGCCACGACGGGAACGACGACCGCCCGGGGCCGCGCGGGCCGCGCCCGGACGACGACCACACCGCCCACGCCCACTCCGGCTCCGCCCACCGGCCCGGGCCCGGAGATGAAGGAGGGGAACCGGCCCCAGCTGGACCTGAACCTGCCGTTCCTGCGGATCCAGCTGCGGGCGCCCGAAATGCACATGCCGCACGTCGGCATGCCGCACATCAGCGGCCGCGACGTCGGGCACGCCGTGGACATGGCCCGGACGTTCCTTCCGCCGCCTGAGCGCATCATGTACTACGGCGGTCTCGGCGCGCTGGCCGCGCTCGGCATCCTGGAATGGCCCGTGGCGGCGGCGATCGGCGCGGGAACTCTGATCGCGCAGCGCGCCAGGGGCCGCGAGCAGCGCTGGTCCCCGCTCAGCGGTCCGCAGAAGGAGACCCGCGGGACGAGCACCGCCACGCCGCCGGGAACGCCCGCCGCCGGGACCACGGGCATGCCGGAGCCGGCGGCGCAGACGGCGGCCGGAAGGAGAACCGCCACGGCCGCGGGAGCGGCGAAAACCCCCGCCGCGGGCACCGCCCGGCGCACCAGGGCCGGCGCCAAGTAAGAGGGGGAAAGCACGAGGGGAAAGACGGGAGGCGCCTCGCGCGGGTCCGCGAGCGACGGCACCGCGCGACCGGCGCGCCGCACGGCCGCCGGCCTCGCCGTCGGTGGGCGGGCGGCCTCGCCCGTCGCCCGCCGGAGGATTACGGATCCGCGGTCACATCGCAGAAGTGGAGGTGCCGGCACCGGGCAGCGGAAGGCGTCGCAGCCGGGGTTTCTGGATCTTGCCCGAGCCCGTCTTCGGCAGGTCGTCCGTGATGTCGAAGTACATCGGGATCTTGTACTTGGCCAGACGAGGCCGGAGGAAGTCGCGCAGCTCGCCGGCCGTGACGTTCGCACCGGGGCGGAGGACCACGAACGCGCGGCCCACCTCGCCCCATTTGGCGTCGGGGACCCCGAGCACGGCGACCTCGGCGATCGCCGGATGCTCGAAGATCGCCGCCTCGACCTCGGCCGGGTAGACGTTCTCCCCGCCCGAGATGTACATGTCCTTGACCCGGTCGACGACGTACAGGTGGCCCTCCTCGTCCAGGACGCCGACGTCTCCGGAGCGGAACCAGCCGCCGTCGGAGAAGGCGGCCGCGGTCGCCTCCGGGTCGCGCCAGTAGCCGGGCGTCACGTTCGGCCCCTGGATCAGCACCTCACCCGGCTGTCCCGTCGCCGTGTCGGTACCGTCGGGCCGGACGACCCGCACGTTGGCGAAGAACACCGGAACCCCTGCCGAGCCCACCTTGCGCACGCTCTGGCTGGCCTCGAGGAAGGTGGCGCCGGGAGCGGTCTCGGTGAGCCCGTATCCCTGGCAGAACACCAGGCCCCGTTCCTGGTACGCACGGATCAGCGCGGCGGGGATCGCCGCGCCCCCGGCCATCAGGTTGCGCAGCGACGACAGGTCCGCGCCGGCCCACCTGGGCGACCGGGCGAACGCGGCGAACATCGTGGTGACCCCGAACATCCAGGTGACCCCGTGCTTCTCTATGAGGTCGTAGCACTCGTCGACGTCCCACGACGGCATGATCACCGAACGCCCGCCCTTGAGGAAGGTCGGCAGCAGGGTCTGGTTCAGGGCGGCGACGTGGAAGAGCGGGGCGCTGATCAGGGTCGTCTCGTCGCTGGTGACGTCGACGCCGAGCAGGAGGTTGAAGCAGTTCCACACGAGGTTGCCGTGCGTGAGCGTCGCCCCCTTGGGCCGCCCGGTCGTGCCCGAGGTGTAGAGGATGAGCGCGGTGTCGTCCATCCGCACCGGTACGTCGATCGGGGCGGGGTCGCCCTCGGCGAGCCAGCTCTCGTAGTGCCGCTCCCCCGGTCCCGGAGCGTCGAGGGCCACGACCTCCCGCGGGGCGGCCACGGTGTCCGGCAGGGCCCGGACCACCTCGGCGCACTCGGGCGCGTAGATCAGGACCTCGGCGCCCGAGTGGTCCAGCATGTACCCGATCTCGGGCGCGGCCAGACGGAAGTTCAGCGGCACGAAGATCGCCCCGAGCAGGTGCGAGGCGAACATCGTCTCGACGAAGGCGAGGTGATTGCGGCCGAGATAGGCGACCCGGTCGCCGGCCCGCACCCCCGCCGCGCGCAACCGCGAGGCCAGCCGCGTCGTCCGCTCGTGGACCTCGGCGTAGGTGACGGGCCGGTCCCCGAAGACGAACGCGGTCCGGTCCGGCGTCATCCGGGCCCGGCGGGCGGGCCACCCTCCCAGTCCGGCGTTGCGCATTGGTGTTCGACCTCCTGGCAGCTGGGGGAATCAGGGAAAACGGCCGGATCGAGCGGGCACGACGGCGCGGGTCCGGTCCGGTGGCCCGCGGCGGGAAGCGTGGTCGGGCGGGCAGAGGGGCCGGGCGGGTAGCGGGGTCAGGCGTAGTGCCGGTAA
>NZ_JBDJAW010000040.1 GCF_039649665.1 Microbispora sp. ZYX-F-249
GTGAAGACCAACAACCTCACGCAGGCGCCCGACTTCACCGCCAAGCTCGGCGAGCGGGTGGAGTTCGTCGTGATCACTCACGGGAACTTTTTCCACACCTTCCACATCCACGGACACCGCTGGGCCGACAACCGCACCGGCCTGCTGCAAGGTCCGCAGGACCAGAGCCGGGTCATCGACACCAAAACCACGGGACCCGCCGAGTCGTTCGGCTTCCAGGTGATCGCCGGCGAGCGCGTCGGCCCCGGCATGTGGATGTACCACTGCCACGTGCAGAGCCACTCCGACATGGGGATGGCCGGCACGTTCTGGGTGACCGACGAGGACGGGCACGTGCCCGGCCACTCCATGGACGAGATGCAGGCTCACTCGACGAGCGGCACCCCGAGCCCCTCCGCGGGCGACATGCAGGGCCACTCCATGCACGGCATGTGACGGCGACGCCGTCGTACGTCCGAACCGAGGTTCCGGCGCCTGCCATGGCCGGGACGAACGACGCCGTGCGGGCGCGGAGAACATGCCTCGCCGACGGCCGCGGAGGCGAGATCGACCGGATGTCACCCGTCCGGATAGGACCTGCGGGCTCTCACCGCCGGTCCTATCCGGCGCTCCGCCGGTAGGCGGTGTCACCGGCATCGCCCTCGCGGGCCACGGGACATGACGGATCGCAGGCGCTGCGATCGCCGAGGCGTGGACGGGGAGACACTCCCTATGCCAGGAAGATCTCCTCGCGGGCCTGCTCGAGTGCGGCGAGCACGGCGCCGCGCAGCACCGGGTTGCCCTCCACCCCGCTCGTGACGACCTGCGGCGGAACGGGGCAGATGCGCGCGACCGCGTCCTCCACGCGGGCGGTCAGCGCCACTCCGCCGGCCCGGCAGACCTCACCGGCCAGCACCACGAGGCCGGGGTCGAGCACCACGCTCACCGACGCCACGCCGAGGGCGAGCCTGGAGGCGACCTCGTCGAGCAGCGGCTCGCCCGCGGCCCCGGCCGCGACGGCCGCGGTCACGCAGTCGGCGGCGGTGTCCCCGGCGAAGCCGTGCTGACGGGCCAGCTCGGTGACGGCCTCGGAGCTGACCAGCGACTGCAGGCCGCCTCCGAGCGACGGCAGGCGCCCGGGAACCGCCCTGACGTCGTCGGCGAGCGGCACCCCGGGCACCGGGAGATAGCCGATCTCCCCCGCGCTGCCCGACCTGCCGCGGTGCAGCCGCCCGCCCAGCACGACGGCGAGGCCGATGCCCCGGCCCACCCACACGAGCACGAAGTCGTCCGCCTCCCGGGCGGCGCCCTTCGCGCGTTCGGCGATCGCGGCGAGGTTGACGTCGTTCTCGATCGTGACGTCCCGGCGCAGGTCGCGCGCGAGCGCCTCGTGGATGCCCTCGTGCCACTGCGGCAGGTCGAAGGAGAACCGCACGTCCCCGGTGCGGGGATCCACGACGCCGGGCGTGCCGATCACGACGCCGCGCAGCCGCGACAGCGCCACCTTCGCGCTCCTGCAGGCCTTCACCACAGCCGTGTGCACGAGCGACACGGGGTCGTCCTGCCCCTCGGGAGAGGCCGTCACCTCGGCCACCACGTCGCCGTTGATGTCGGCGATCGCCGCCGACACCCGATCGGGGCCCACGTCGAGCCCGGCGACGTACGCGCAGGAGGCGATCACGCCGTACAACGCGGCGTTGGGACCCCGGTTGCCCGCCTGCTCCCCCACGACCTCCACCAGGCCGCGCTCCTCGAGACGTGCCAGCGTCTGGGACGCGGTGACCTTGGACAGGCCGGTGAGCTCGCCGATCTGGCCGCGCGTCAGGGGACCCGAGGCGAGCAGCAGTTCGAGGGCGGCCCGGTCGTTGATCTCCCGGAGCAGCCGGGGCACGCCAGGACGTCGCTCCATGCTCCTGCTTCCCATCGTCTGAGTCTCCGGCTCGCCGTCGTGCGCCTGCCCACGCCCCGCCGGTTCGCTCGGCCCCCGGTGGCGCTTCGACCATGTGCGCCCGTGAATGAACAACAAGGTTTCCAGCAAGCTTAGCGAGCCGGGGAGCGCGGGGAACGCCCCAGGTCGAACGTATTGGTAACGCTCCCACTGTTCATGAGGATGCCTCATATGAGGCTCGGAGGGAGCGCCATGACCGAGACGGCCCCGCAGACGCACGCCACGCCGCGCCGCGGACTGCCCGATCCCCGGTGGACGCCGGTCATGCTCGTGACCGGTGTCGTGCTGCTGTTCGACGTGGTGCGGGTGTTCCTGCCGTCCCTCATCACCCTGTACGGCAGGGCGGGCGAGACCGCCCCCGCGAGCATGGGGGCGTACGCCGCGCTGTGGTTCGTCCTGCCGTTCGCCGCCGTCCCCGCGGCGCGGCTCGCGTCGCCCCGGCTGGTCAGGGCGGCGGGCGCGGTGGCGCTCGCCGCGGCCCGGCTCGGCCTGCAGGCCGCCGACGGGGGGACGCCCCAGCTGCTGCTCGCCTCCGCCGGCGTCACGGCGGGCCTGGTCTTCCTGTACGGCTGCGCGCGGACGGCGGCGGGCACGTGGGTGCCGGCGGGGCTGACCGGCGGCCTGGCCGGCGCGTCGATCGTCCATCTGGCCCTCGACCGGATGGACCTCGTCTGGCGGGACGGGCCGCTGCCCTGGCTCGCCGTCGCCGCGCTCTGCGTCGTCTTCCTGTGGTCCGTACGGCTCTCGCCCGCGTCGCCCGCCCCCGCACCGGCGGCCGTGTGGTTCGCCTTCGGCCCGACGCTCCTGCTCGCGGGCCTGTACTGCGGCGGACCGGCCATGCTCGCGCAGGACACCGGACAGCACACCGCCCCCTTCACGGCCCTGTCGGTCACGCTCCAGGCCGTCGCGCTGTGCATGGCCGTCGTGTACGCCTGGACGACGTCGTGGGGCTGGACGGCGGGGCTCTTCCTGGTCGCCGGGGTGGCGGCCGCGGAGGCCGGCGTGCAGGGCCTCCCGGCCCTCGTGGCGACCGTCGCCCTCGGCGCCTGCGCCGGCGCCGCCGGGCTGCGCACGGCCGCCACCGCGGAGAGCGGGGGCGGACGCCAGGGCGTCGCGGTGCTGGGCGGGATGTTCGTGTTCCTGGTCGCGGCGTTCCTCTACTACGCGGCCTTCGACACCGACCTCGGGTTTCCCAACGCGCTGGTCCCGGTGGCGGTGGCCGCCCTGGTCGCCGCCGTCGCCACGCGGCGGGGCCGGCGGCACCGGTCCGCCCCCGCACGGCGGGCGCCACGCCGCTGGGGCTCGATCACCGTGTCACTGGCCCTGCTGACCGGCCTCCTCACCTGGCGGCCGCTCCCCGCCGAACGGCCGATCGGCGGGAACGAGTTCACGCTGGTGGCGTACAACATCCGGATGGGCTTCGGGCTGAGCGGGCGGCTCGACCTCGACCGCGTCGCCGCCTGGGCCGCGACACGGCGCCCCGACGTGGTGCTGCTCAGCGAGGTGGACCGGGGCTGGCTGCTGAACGGCGGGCACGACGACCTGGCGAGGATCGCCCGCGGCCTGGGCATGCGCTACTACTTCGCGCCCGCCGCGGACCGCCTCTGGGGCGACGCGCTGCTCACGAACCTCCCCGTCGCCGAGATCGGCTCGACCCGGCTGGGCCGGCACGGGTACCCGACCGGCGCACAGGCCCAGTCGATCGTGCTGGAGGTCGGCGACCACGAGGTGGGCATCGTGAACACCCACCTGCAGGAGCCGCGCGGGCAGGCGCCCGAGGTGGCGTCGATCGCCCGGCGGCTCGCCGCCGCCGCTCTCCCGCCCGGGGTCGGCGTGGCCGATCCGCGCCCGGTGATCGTGGCGGGAGACCTCAACACGACGCCGTCCGACCCCCGGATGCGCGTGCTGGAGGCCGCGGGCCTGTCCGACCCGCTGCGGGCCTTCGGCGACCCGCCGACCTCGCCCGCCGACGCTCCCGTGCGGCGCATCGACCACGTCCTGATCTCGGCGGGGATCACGGCGGTGGCCGCGGAGGCGCCCCGCGTGCCGTTCTCCGACCACCTCCCCGTCGTCGTACGGCTGCGTCTGGATCAGGCCCGCCCGGCGCCGTAATGGTGGGCGGGCGTCCTACCGAGGTCAACCAGGCGGGATAATCGACTACATGCGACTTTCTGCCCGTGTCGACTACGCCCTCCGTGCCGCCGCCGAACTCGCCGCGGCGGGTGAGGGACCCACCACGGTGGGCGAGCTGGCCAAGGAGCAGGAGATGCCCCCCAAATACCTGGAGAACATCCTGCTGCAGATGCGGCGCGCCGGGCTGGTGCGCGGTCAGCGGGGCCCAGAGGGGGGCTATGTCCTGGCACGGCCGGCCAGTCAGATCTCGCTCGCCGACGTCATCCGCGCGGTGGACGGACCACTGGCCAACGTGCGGGGCGAGCGGCCCGAGCACGTCGGCTACCAGGGCGCCGCGCAGGCGCTCCAGCAGGTGTGGATCGCGCTGCGGGCGAGCGAGCGGGCCATCCTCGAGGAGGTCACCCTGGAGCAGATCGCCAAGGGCGAGCTGCCGCCGCGGGTGACCGAGCTGGCCGCCGACCCGGCGGCGTGGGACTCGCACATGCCCGTGTGAGCCGCCCGTCCCCGATCCTCACGGGAGGAGAGCCGTGCCGGAGGGTGACGCCGTCTACCGGACCGCCAAGCGGCTCAGGCAGGCCCTCGACGGCCGGAGGCTGACCCGCAGCGACTTCCGGGTGCCCCGTTACGCCACCGCCGACCTGCGCGGCCGGACCGTGATGACGACGATCTCGCGCGGCAAGCACCTCCTGACCCGGGTGGAGGGCGGGCTCACCGTCCACACCCACCTGCGCATGGAGGGAAGCTGGCGGGTGGACCCGGCGGGCCGGCCCACACCCCGGGGGGACGTGGTCCGGCTGATCCTCGCCAACAGCGAGTGGCAGGCGGTCGGCACGCGGCTGGGGATGGTCGATCTCGTGCCCACCGACCGCGAGGAGCGGGTCGTCGGGCACCTCGGCCCGGACCTGCTCGGTTCGGACTGGGACGCCGCCCTGGCCGTACGGAACCTGCTGCGCGCCCCTGCGCGGACGATCGGGGAGGCGCTGCTCGACCAGCGCGACCTGGCGGGCATCGGGACGATCTGGCGGGCCGAGACGCTGTACGCCGCGCGGGTGTCGCCGTGGCGTCCGGTGGGGTCGATCCCGCAGGACGAGCTGGAGGCGCTGGTCTCGACCGCCCACCGCCTGATGGACGCGAGCAAGGACGCGCCGCTCCCGGTGACGACGGGCGACCCGCGCCCGGGGCGGTCGCTGCTCGTGTACGGCAGGGCGCGCCGCCCCTGCCGCCGCTGCGGCACGCCGATCGGCCGCGGGGAGATGGGACCTCAGCCGTCCGAGCGGCTGATCTACTGGTGCCCCGCCTGCCAGCGGGACTGACCGGCCCACGGCGCGGACCCCGAACACCGGGAAACGCCGACAACGGGACCGTGAACACTTGAGCCGCGAACACTGGGCCGCGGGCGGGGAGACATCGGGCCGGACGGACGCGGCCGGCGGAAACAATGCGACGGGGAACGGAAAAGGGCCTGCGTGGGCCAGGCACCCGCCCATGGGATCGGGACAGGCGCCCGGGTCCGGGACGATCCGGACTGCGAGCACGGGCCACGCCTTACCATCGGCCGACCCGGGCGGACCGGCCAGGCGAAGTTGCGGGGACGCCTCCGCCGGTGCGGCGGGGCGGAAACACGCCGCCTAGGCGGCGACCATGTCCTTGACCTCGGGGAAGCCCTCGAACTCCGGCCCCGCGGGCACGGTCTCGGGGATGGGCAGGCGCTCGTGCTCGGGCACTTCCGCAAGCACGGGGGCGGCCTGCAGCTCGGCCAGCGCGAACTGGTCGGACACCTCACGCAACACCTGGGACAGCGGGACCCCGAGCGCGCCACAGATCGAGGCGAGCAACTCGGAGGAGGCTTCCTTCTGACCGCGCTCGACCTCGGACAGGTAGCCGAGTGAGACACGCGCCAACGTGGAGACCTCGCGAAGGGTGCGATTCTGCCGCACCCTCAGCCGCCGCAGCACGTCACCGAGCAGCTGACGCAGCAGGATCATCTGTCGCTCCCTCCCCAGGGGGGGCGCCTTCACGACGCCTCGCGCGGTGGGCTCATGCCGCCCCTTCTTCATCTGCCCTTCGTACATACGCCTCGCCGTCATCATCGGTTCGCTCGGCCCCTTCGCCGGGCGTGTGCCTGTCTTGCTCCTCGCCGATGGCTCACGGACCTCACTCACAGCTCCACCGTACCTGTAGAGGGCGACACCGCGGCAGACCGAGGCGAGCATGTTCGCTGGGGACGTAACGCGGTAATCACCCTCAATGTTCCCCAAGATTTGCCTTCAGCACACCTTCCAGCAGCTTCAACGCCTCCTGACAAGTGGTGTTTCTGATCGAGTCCCTGTCCCCGGTCAAGCGCAGGTCGCGGTGCCAGATGCGCTCACCCGGTCCCGACAGCGCGATGTGGACCGTGCCGACCGGCTTGCCGTCCTGCGGGTCGGGGCCCGCGACCCCGGTCACCGCCAGGCCGTAGTCGGCGTCGGTGAGTTTCCGCACTCCGGCGGCCATGGCCGCGGCCACCTCGGGATGCACCGCCCCCTCCCTGTCGAGGAGGCCGGAGGGGACGTCGAGGAGGCTCGCCTTGAGGTCCGTGGCATAGGCGATCACCCCGCCCCGGAACGCGGCCGAGGCCCCCATCGGGCCGGTCATCGTGGCCCCGATCAGGCCGCCCGTGAGCGACTCCGCCACGGCGGCCGTCACGCCCTGCCGGACCAGCAGGGACAGCACCTCGCTCGCCAGGCCCATCATGAGGTCCGCGCGCTCCTCGCCACCTGCCGCAGCCGCACCGCCCGCACCACGTAGTCGGCCCCGGTCCCCACCGTGACCAGCAGGGCGAGGCCCATGACCGCCCACCTGACCAGGTCGGGCACGCCCGGCACGATGTAGAGGGCGATGGCCACGATCTGCAACACGGTCTTCACCTTGCCCCCGTAACTGGCCGGGATAACCCCGTGCCTGATCACGAGGAAGCGCAGCAGCGTCACCCCCGCCTCACGGGCGATGATCACCAGGGTGACCCACCACGGGATCTCGCCGAGGTAGGAGAGGCTGAGCAGGGCGGCGCCGATGAGCGCCTTGTCCGCGATCGGGTCGGCGATCTTGCCGAAGTCCGTGATCAACGCGTACTTCCTGGCGAGCCAGCCGTCGAGCTGGTCGGTGAGGGACGCGAGCAGGAAGACGCCGAGGGCCGCCAGGCGCCAGGCCTGCCCCTCGACGAACAGGAAGACGGTGAAGACGGGGACGATCGCCAGCCGGGCGATGGTCAGGGCGTTCGCGATGTTCCAGGTGCTGACACGGTGCGCCGGGGCCTCTCCGGCGACGCCCGCGGACGGCGGCTCCGGCGCGGTGCGGCCGTCGGCCCGCGGGCCTCCCGCCTGCTCCCCCGCGCCCGCCGGCCCGCCGACGGGCACGGCGTCAGGCTCCTGGGAAAGGCCGGACCCGGCCTGCGGGGCGGGCGCCGGGGTCGCCACCGGCGCGGCGGCGGGCACGGCGGGGGGCACGGCGGCGACCGGCGGCGCCGCGGGCTCAGGTGTCACCTCTCCCGGGCCCGCCACGTCCACCGGCGGCTCACCGCGCTCCGTCATGTGCCTGCCTTGATCCGGGCGATGAGGTCGACCCCCTCGGAGTCGACGGCGACCGCCTGGACGATCTGGCCGGGGACCAGGCCGATGCCCTGGACCGTGACCGCCCCGTCCACCTCGGGCCCCTGGTGCGCCGCACGGCCCTCGTAGCCGCCGTCGCCGAGGTCCTCCTCGATCAGGACCTCCAGCTCGGTGCCGATGCGCTCCTCGGCCCGCTGGGCGGTCAGCTCCTCGGCGAGCTCGGTCAGCGTCGCGACGCGCTCGTCGACCACGTCCTGGTCGAGCTTGCCCTCGAAGCCGTACGCCTCGGTGCCTTCTTCGTCGGAGTAGCCGAAGACGCCGATGACGTCCAGCCTGGCCTCCTCGAGGAAGCTCACCAGCTCGTCGAACTCCTCCTGGGTCTCCCCGGGGAACCCCACGATGAAGTTCGACCTGACGCCCGCCTCGGGCGCGCGGTCGCGGATCTGCGCGAGCAGGTCGAGGAACCTCTTCGGGTCGCCGAAGCGCCGCATCCGCCGCAGCACGGTGCCGCTCGCGTGCTGGAAGGACAGATCGAAGTAGGGCGCGATCCCCTCGGTGGAGGCGATCACGTCGAGCAGCCCGGGCCGCAGCTCGGCGGGCTGCAGGTAGCTGACGCGGACCCGCTCGATGCCCTCGGTCGCGGCCAGCGGGGGCAGCAGCTTCTCGAGGGCGCGCAGATCGCCCAGGTCCTTGCCGTACGACGTGGAGTTCTCGCTGACCAGCACGAGCTCCTTGACGCCCTGTCCGGCCAGCCAGGCGGCCTCGGCCAGCAGGTCCTCCGGCCGGCGCGAGACGTACGAGCCGCGGAAGGCCGGGATCGCGCAGAACGTGCAGCGCCGGTCGCAGCCCGACGCGAGCTTGAGGGACGCGACCGGGCCGCCGGTGAGCCGTTTGCGCAGCGTGCGCGGGCCGCTGGCGGGGGCCACGCCCGCCGGGAGCGCGTCGTCCTGGCCGTGGCCGGGGATGTGCGCCCGGGCGGCCGAGCGCTCCACGGGCGTGATCGGCAGGAGCGTGCGGCGGTCCCGGGGCGAGTGCGGGACCAGCGGCCTGCCCGCGAGCACGTCGTCGAGACGCTCCCCGATCTCCGCGTAGTCGTCGAAGGAGATGACGGTCGCCTCGGGCAGGGCGTCGGCGAGCTGCGCGCCGTATCGCTCGGCCATGCAGCCCGCCGCCACCACCTTCGCGCCCGAGTCGGCCGCGGCGAGCAGGGTGTCGATGGAGTCCTTCTTCGCCGAATCGATGAAGCCGCACGTGTTGACGACGACGACGTCGGGATCGTCGTCGCCGGTGTGCCAGCCGGCGGCCTCCAGGCGCGCGGCCAGCTCCTCGGAGTCGACCTCGTTGCGGGCGCAGCCCAGCGTGATCAGCGATACGGTTCGGCGAGAAGACATGATGCGAACTACGGTATCGGCAGTCGGCGATTAACGGGGACTCGGGCCGCCCGCCTCGAAGGTGCGGCGGATCATCTGGCCGTCCCTGCCCGGGGTTCCCAGGTCCCTTCCGTTGACCTCCAGGCGGACCGCCCCGGCGTCGCCGATGACCATCCGCACCTTGTCCTTGGCCGAATAGGTCGTGGTCTTCCCCTCGGGCAGCGTCCCCCGGAAGATCTCCTTGCCCTTGGCGTCCTTGACGTCGACGTAGGCCGGCTTGCGCGTGGTGACCTTCACCACGACGCGGCCGGGCCCGAAGGCCTCCTCGAGGGTCTTCCTGTCGTGGCCCTTCTCCTGCCGCTCGTGCGCGTGCGGCGCGGTCACCGGAAGCTGGGCGGCCGTCGGGCCCGCTTTCTCGCCGGAGCCTCCGAGCATCCGCGCGACGACGACGACCACGACGACGGCCAGGGCGACCGCGGCGGCCTTCGTCCAGCCGGGGGCCCTGCGGGCCCGCTCGCCCACGTCGCCCCTGAACACGGCCGACGCCCTGACCGGTGACGCGCCGTCGGCGTTCTCCTGCTCGTACTGCCGCAGGACCTCGTCCGGGTCCAGGCCGAGATCGGAGGCGATGGTCCGGATGTGCCCGCGCGCGTAGAAGTCACCCACCGAGAAGTCGTCCCGCTCGAAGCGTTCGATGACGGTCTCGCGGATCCGCGTGCGCTCGCCGAGCTGACGCACGGTCAGCCCGGCGCGCTCACGGGCTTCGGCCAAAACAGCACCTACGCTCATCGTTCCGCCCCCCTGTCTGCAAGCGCACCGTCGTCCAGCTCGCCCCACGATGCGTAGTTAGTCACATTCAATCAGTAACTGACTACGGAGGGTACCCATGGCGGGACTCGGAGCAACTACCCTGTCACCTCCATAGCGGTTTCGGGGGCGGGACGGGAGACGACGATCTCCAGACGGGAGATCCGCCCCGCGGCGTCGAGGTCGAAGCGATAGTCGAGGTCCACGGGACTGCCCGGGAACGCGCCCTCCAGCCTGCACGTCACGACCGTACGGCCGGCCACGGCGTCCACGGTGCGGGCGGACAGCGGTGTCGTGGTGTAGGTGTACCGGCCCGCGACACGGTCGAGCCACCCCCTGATGTCCTCCGTGCCCCGGTAGTCGCGCCCGTCGTCGACGACGTGCGCGGTCTCGGCGAAGCACACCACGGCGGCGGCGCGGTCGCCGGCGGCGGTCAGGCTCAGATAGGCGCGCACGGCGTCGGGGCATCCGGCGAGCGGCGAGTTCGTCATGGCGGGCTCCTACGAGTGACTTCGGTCTTAGCAGTTACCAGTAACTGCTAACATAGCAGTCAATCGACCGAAGGGGATGGACATGGTCAGCAAGATCCGGCTTGAAGATCGTGAGTGTCCCCTGTCCGCGACGATGGGCGTCGTGGGCGAGTGGTGGACCGTGCTGATCCTGCACGACTGCTTCGACGGGTACACCCGCTTCGACGAGTTCCAGGCCAACATCGGCCTGTCGTCGAGCATGCTCACCACGCGCCTGAAGAGCCTCGTCGATCGCGGCATCCTGGAGCGCAGGCCCTACCAGGAACGGCCGGTCCGGTACGAGTACGTGCTCACCGACCTCGGGCGGTCGCTGCGGCCGGTGCTCGTCGCGCTCGCGGCCTGGCGGAACGCGCAGCTGGCCCCGGAAGAGCGGGCGATGATCCTCGTGGACGCGCGGACCGGCCGGGAGGCCGAGCCCGTGGTCGTCGACGCCCACACGGGCGAGCGCGTCGACGGTCCCGGCCATGTCTTCGCCGCCGGGCCCGCCGCCGGGCCGCTCATGCGGCAGCGGTACGAGGGCGTGGCGCGCCGGCCGGCCCCCGCGCCGGGGGCCGGACCGGCCTGACAGCGGGCGGCGGCCTTACGACTCCCCGCGCAGCTCGGCGAGCAGGCCGGGCAGCTCGTCGGGCTTGACCAGCACCTCCCTGGCCTTGGACCCCTCGCTCGGGCCGACCACGTTGCGGCTCTCCAGCAGGTCCATCAGGCGGCCTGCCTTGGCGAAGCCGACCCGCAGCTTGCGCTGGAGCATGGACGTGGAGCCGAACTGGGTCGACACGATCAGCTCGGCCGCCTGGACCAGCAGGTCGAGGTCGTCGCCGATCTCCTCGTCGATCTCCCGCTTCGCGGCGGCGGGCGCGGCGACGTCCTCCCGGTACTCGGCCTGCATCTGGGCCTTGCAGTGGGTGACGACCTCCGCGATCTCCTTCTCGGAGATGAAGGCGTTCTGCAGCCGCATCGGCTTGCTCGCGCCCATCGGCAGGAACAGCGCGTCGCCCTGCCCGACGAGCTTCTCGGCGCCGGGCTGGTCGAGGATGACCCGCGAGTCGGCGAGCGAGGAGGTCGCGAACGCCAGCCGCGAGGGCACGTTCGCCTTGATCAACCCGGTGACGACGTCCACGGACGGCCGCTGGGTGGCGATGACCAGGTGGATGCCGGCGGCACGGGCCAGCTGCGTGATGCGGACGATCGAGTCCTCCACGTCGCGCGGCGCCACCATCATCAGGTCGGCCAGCTCGTCCACGATCACCAGCAGATAGGGGTACGGCTGGTAGACGCGCTCGCTGCCCGGCGGCGGCACCAGCTTGCCCGCGCGCACGGCCTTGTTGAAGTCGTCCACGTGCCGGAAGCCGCTGGCCGCGAGGTCGTCGTACCTCCGGTCCATCTCGCCCACCACCCATTCGAGGGCCTCGGCGGCCTTCTTCGGGTTGGTGATGATGGGCGTGATGAGGTGCGGGATGCCCTCGTACGCGCTGAGCTCCACCCGTTTGGGGTCGACCAGCACCATGCGGACCTCGTCGGGCGTGGCCCGCAGCAGGATCGAGGAGATCAGCCCGTTGATGCACGTCGACTTTCCCGCGCCGGTGGCGCCCGCGATGAGGATGTGCGGCATCTTGGCCAGGTTGGCCACGATGGTGCGGCCCTCGACGTCCTTGCCGAGCCCGACGATCATCGGGTGGTGGTCGGCCTGGGCCACCTGCGAGCGCAGCACGTCGCCGAGGGACACGAGGTCCTTGTCGACGTTGGGGATCTCCACGCCGATCGCCGACTTGCCGGGGATCGGCGACAGGATCCGCACGTCGGCGGACTTGACGGCGTAGGCGATGTTCTTGGTGAGCGCGGTGACCTTCTCGACCTTGACGGCCGGGCCCAGCTCGATCTCGTACCGGGTCACCGTCGGGCCCCGGGTGAACCCGACGACCTGCGCGTCGATGGAGAACTGCTCCAGCACGCTGGTCAGCGCGTTCACGACCGTCCGGTTGGCCTTGGTCTCCTGCTTGGGGGCGCTGCCCGGCCGCAGCATCGCCAGGTCCGGCAGCGTGTAGGGCCCCTCCTGGCTGGACAGGACGAGCTGCTCCACCTTGCGCGGCGCGGGCGTCGGCAGCGGAGGCTGCGGCGCCGGCTTGGGGAGCCGCATCTCCGGCTCGGTCGGCTCGGCCGACTCCGTGACCTCGTCCACCAGGCCGGGGACGATCTCCGGTGCGTGGTCCTTCTCCGCCAGCACGGGCGTGTCGTACGGCTTGACGCCGTCGCCGCCCTCGACCGCGTCGCGCCCGCCGCCCTGCTGCTTGCGCGTGCGCTTCCTGGCCGGCGCCGGGCCCTTGCGGGGCTCCCCGGTCTCCTCCGGCCGCTGGAAGAGCATGTGCTGGATCTCGGCGAGGCGCTCGGGGATGCGGTGGACCGGCGTCGCGGTGATCACCAGCAGGCCGAAGCCGGACAGCATCAGCAGCAGCGGGATCGTGATGAACGCCGGCAGGATGCTCGACGGCGGAGCCGAGACGATGAAACCGATCATGCCGCCCGCCGCCGACACGTTGTCCATGCCGTCCTCGGGCCCGCCCGAGGGGTACGGCGTGCCGTGCGCGACGTGCACGATACCGAGGATCCCGGCCAGCAGCGCGGTCCAGCCGATGCCCATCCTGCCGGTCTCGGCGTTCTGGTCGGGGTGGCGCAGCAGCCGCCAGGCGAGCAGCGCGAGCAGCACGGGCACCCCCCAGGCGAGCGCCCCCACCGTCCCGCGCACCACGGCGTCGACGAAGGCGGCGAAACCCGTCTTGGTGTCCCGCCAGGTCAGGGCGGCGAGCACGATGGCGCCCGCGAGCACCGACAGGCCCTGCCCGTCGCGGCGGTGCACGGGATCGAGGTCGCGGGCGCCCTGGCCGAGCCCCCGCGCGGCCTTGCCGACGCCGTTCGCCACCAGCATCCACATGCTGATGAAGATCTTGCCGATGATGAGGAAGAACCAGCTGACCGGGTCCTGGCCGGTGGCGACCGGCCGCTTGGGCGCGGGCCTGGGCGCGGCCCTGCCTCGGGAACCCGCCGGGGATCGCTTCGGGGAAGCCGTACGGGATCCGGAGCGCGACGCGGGGCGCTTGCCGGACCCCTGTCCGGACGTACGGGTGGCCATGATGCCGAAGTTACCCCGGATGAGGGCGATTACCGGGGCGGCGCGCCGGACGGGGGCCGGACGGGGAGCCGGGTGCCGGGCCGGTCACCGGTCGGCGGCGACCCGGTGCAGCAGCCCCGCGAGCCGTCCGGGCGTCGAGATCATCGGCCAGTGCCCGGTGTCGAGGGTCTCGAACCGCCAGTTCGGCAGGCCGCGCATGGCGCGCACGTCCTCGGAGACGCTGCCGTCGAAGTGTTCCTTGGCGCACACGACGTAAGTCGCCCGCTGGTGCGCCAGCGGCCGGGTCAGCACGGCGGGCTCGGCGATGGTGCGCCCCGGGTGACCGACGAAACGCTCGGTCAGCCGGCGCGCCTGCCGCAGCGACAGTCCCTGGCCCTCCGCCACGATCTGGGCGTCGGGCGCCGGCCAGCGCCCGTTGTTGTCCGCGATGAGCCGCAGTTCCGCGGCGTGCTGGCGCTCCGGGAAGGCGTGCAGCATCGACTTGCCGTCGTGCGGCAGGAACCCCTCGACGAACACCGTCTGCGCCACCCGGTCGAACGCCCGGTCGGCCACCTGGCCGGCCACGATGCCCGAGTAGCTGTGGCCCACGACGATCACGTCGTGGAGGTCCCGGGCCTCCAGGAGCGACAGGACGGTCTCGACGTGCGTCTCCAGGCCGACGTTCGAGACGTCCGTGTCCGCGCTCGACAGGCCGGGCAGCGTGACGGGAAGGGCGTGGTGGCCGAGGCCGCGCAGGCGCCGCGCCACCGGCTCCCACGCCCACGCCCCCATCCAGGGACCGGGGATCAGAACGAAGGTCTTCACGGTGACTCATATCCTCTTCTTCTCGCACGACTGCTTCTCATGCCGCCGGTCCTCATGCGGCTCTCATGGGGCGGGCCCTTCACGGGGCCCGTTGTCATGCCGTTGTCACGCGGCCGCGGGCAGCGGGACGACGGACAGCTGCTCGCGGCGGACCTGGCGCGTCTCCACGACCTCGACGTCGCGGTCCCCGGTGAGCAGGGCGACGACTCCGAGGTATCCGGGACCGGGGTCGAGCCGGTGGATGCGCACCGTCTCGGGAGGGATGTCCAGCGGCCAGCGCAGCAGCGTCGGGGGGTCCCCCGTGAGGTCGAACTCGACGAGGTCCGGCGAGATGCGCAGGCCGTGCCCGGTGGCCTTGAGCGCCGCCTCCTTACACACCCAAATGCGGACGAAAGCCTCGTACTGCTCGTGCTCCGGCAGGGCCAGCACGACATCCCGCTCGCGCGGGGTGAGCGCGCACTGCACCAGGTCCTCCACCGAGCCCGCGGGCACCAGCTCCTCCACGTCGACCCCGAGGGGCGCCTCCGAGGTCAGGGCCACCGCGACGCGGTCCCCGGAGTGGGAGACGGAAGCGTGCAGGACGGTCCCGCCCGCCCGGATGCTCGGCCGGCCGTGGTGCTTGTCGCAGTCCGGGCACGTCCGGTCGACCACCACGTTCCCCGGGCTGATGCCGAGCCGGGCCCCCGCCGCCAGCCGCAGCAGGCGGGCGCCGGTCAGGAACCGGCGGCGGTCCTGGTCGCGCCGGAAACGCGCGGCCCGCTCCAGCTCGGCGACGCTGAGCGGCTCGGTCAGGGTGTCGATCGTCTCGTGCCGCGGATCGGCCCACCACACGTGACACTCGCCCGTACGCAAGACGGAGACAACCATCGAATCTTCTCCTCTCGTAGCCGTTACTCCGGAAGGCCGGCCGCCACGGGGCGGCAGGCCACCAGTTCCAGATGACTGAGCTCCGAACTGGCGAGGGCCCGCTCCACCTCGGCGTGGACCTCCTCGCTCGTCGTCTCCTCGCCGGCGCGGATCCGGATGACGATCTCGCCGGCCACCTGACTCAGATCCTTTTGCCATTGCCGCGGCAGTAGAGCCAGCACCCGGATTCCGTCGACCGGTGAAGTCGGCGCGGACCACGGTGCGCTCCGCCGCATCGTCAGTTGATAGAGCATGACCTACGAACCTTCTCTCGCCTCCAGCCGCTCTGACCTGCGATCCTCACACCATCACTGTGCTCCGGGGGACCGCCGGTTACCAGGCTCGGGGAAGGCAGCAAGCTGCACGCGGGTAACCGCAAGCTGCCAACGGGAGGTGCGGCGAGGGCACGCCGAAACGCCCGGCCCGCCGAGGGCGGGGTCCGGGCGTCAGGAGACGGCCGTACGGCTTACAGAGGCACGTTCCCGTGCTTGCGCTGCGCGGCGGGCGCGCGCTTGTCGCGCAGCATGGCCAGGCCGCGGGCGACCGCCGAACGGGTGTGCACCGGGTCGATGACGTCGTCGACCAGCCCCCGCTCCGCGGCGTAGTAGGGGTGGACGAGCTCCTCGGTGTAGTCGTCGAGCAGCTCCGCCCGCCGCCCGGCGGGATCGGCGGCGGCGGCCAGTTCCTTGCGGTAGACGACGTTGACCGCGCCCTCGGCGCCCATCACCGCGATCTCGTTCGTGGGCCACGCCAGGGACAGGTCGGCCCCGATGGACCTGGAATCCATCACGATGTACGCGCCGCCGTACGCCTTGCGCAGGATGACCTGGATGCGGGGAACGGTCGCCTCGCAGTAGGCGTACAGCAGCTTGGCGCCGTGCCGGATGATGCCGGCGTACTCCTGGTCGGCGCCCGGGAGGAAGCCCGGCACGTCGACCAGCGTCACCAGCGGGATGCTGAACGCGTCGCAGAACCGCACGAACCGGGCGGCCTTCTGCGAGGCGGCGACGTCCAGCACGCCGGCCAGCACCAGCGGCTGGTTGGCGACGACGCCGACCACCTCACCGTCGATCCTGGCCAGCGCGCAGATGACGTTGCCCGCCCAGTTCTCGTGCAGTTCCAGGAATTCACCGTCGTCCACCACCTCGGCGACGACGTCGCGCATGTCGTACGGCTTGTTCGGCTCGGGCGGGACGATCTCGGCCAGCCGGGGCCTGGGGTCGTCGGCCGCGCCGCGCGAGGGCGCCCGCGGGGGCAGCTCCAGGTTGTTGCCGGGCAGCATCGACACCAGGTAGCGGACGTCCTCCAGGCAGCTCTCCTCGTCGTCGTGCACGAACGTCGCCACGCCCGACCGGGTCCCGTGGACCTGCGCGCCGCCGAGCTCGGCGTGGCTGATGCGCTGCCCGGTCACCGCCTCCACGACGTCGGGCCCGGTGAGGTAGAGCTGGGCCGGGCCGTCGACCATGAAGGTGAAGTCGGCCAGCGCGGTGGAGTAGGCCGCGCCGCCGGCGCAGGGGCCGAGCACGACGCTGATCTGCGGGATCACGCCCGATGCCTGGACGTTGCGCCGGAAGATGCCGCCGTAGCCGTTGAGGGACAGCGCGCCCTCCTGGATCCGGGCGCCGCCGCTGTCGTTGAGCCCGATGAAGGGCGAGCCGGTGGAGATGGCCAGATCCATCACCTTGTGGATCTTCCGTGCGTGGGCCTCGCCGAGTGAGCCGCCGAAGATGGTGAAGTCCTGCGCGTACACGAAGACGCGGCGGCCGTGGATCGTCCCCGAGCCGGTGACCACGCCGTCGGTGGCCGGGCGGCGCTTCTCCATGCCCAGCCCGTGGGCCTGGTGCCGCCGGAACATGTCGATCTCCACGAACGAGCCCTCGTCGAGCAGCAGGTCGAGCCGTTCGCGGGCCGTGCGCTTGCCGAGGGCGTGCTGGCGGTCGACGGCCTTGCGGTCGCCGGCGAGGATCTCCTCGCGCCGGTTCTCGTGCTCTTCGCGCAGCAGGCGCATGGACCTCCGCCGCGGCGGCTCCTGTCCGCGCGGCTGGGGGGCGGGCTGCAGGATCCTGCCACGTCCGCCGGGCCCGCCGGGTTCGGGCAGGGACACCAGGACGAAATCGAGCTCCGAGGCGGTCACGTGCGCTCCTCCCCCACCGTGGCGGTGCAGGCTTCGGCATTCAGGGGCCGGACCGGGCCGGCCTGGCGGTCGGGCAAGCGGCCGCGCCCGCGGACCGGCGCCCGCGTCCGGTGACCCGCCGCCGCGATCGCCGCGACCGGGTGACCTCCGGCGAATCCGGTGCCGCCGGTGACGCTGACCAGCATCGCCGCATCTCTTCCCACGTCATCCAGTCAAGGTCGGGGCGTCGTCCGCTGTCACCTTCCCGAGTGCTTTCACCCCTCGCCGATGGCAGGAAGCTGCCACGGGCCTGCAGCATGCTGACGCCGTTTTGCCTGGTCACAGCCCTGCGGCCAGCGCAGAGTTGGTTGTGCGAGCTTAACCCGACGAAACGAAGGAAGCGTGAGTGACATGAAGAAGACGACCTCCCTCCGGGCCCGGATCACCGTCGCCGCCAAGTGGTCGACCGCCGTCGCCGCCGGCGTCCTCGCCTGCGGGCTCATGGCCGGGCCCGCCGCCGCCGGCACCACCTGGGACACGGCGTCCGCGGCCGGGTCCACGAACTCGAACTCCGCCCCGCTGCCCAGCCCGTCCCCCACCACCTCGAACGGCACCACCTGGGACGCGCCCTCCGCCACCGGGTCCACGAACTCGAACTCCGCCCCCCTGCCCAGCCCGTCCCCCACCACCTCGAACGGCACCACCTGGGACACGGCGTCCGCGGCCGGGTCCACGAACTCGAACTCCGCCCCGCTGCCCAGCCCGTCCCCCACCACCTCGAACGGCACCACCTGGGACTGACGCGGCCCCGGGCGGGTGAGCGCCCGGCCCCGGCCGTACGCCCCTGCGGGGCACGGTTCGGCGAAACGCGGCTCAGCGAGACGCGACGGAGACGGGCACGCAGGCGACGGCCCGCGGCCACCGAGCGGCCGAGCCCTCGGCCTGCCGCGGCTCCGGCCTCAGATCCAGTTCTCCTCTTTGGCCCGCAGCGCCGCCTGGAACCGGTTGACCGCTCCGAGGCGCGCCATGAGATCAGCCACGTATCGGCGGTAGGTCCGTACGGAGACGTCGATTTCGCGGGCGGCTATCTCGTCCTTGTCGGCGGTCGCCATGACGGCGAGCACCCGCCTTTCCAGATCGGACAGCAGCGGTGGTTCCTTGGACGGCTCCGTGTACTCCCGGAAATCCGTCGCCGCATCCCAGACGCCGTCGAAATAGGTGACGAGCTGGGAGACCAGTCCCGGCTCCCGCACCAGGAGCGCACCCCGCGCCGACTCCTTGGGATGGATCGGCACGACGGCCACACTCCGGTCGAAGACGACCATGCGGTCCATCGGCTCCTCGGTGATGCGCACCTGACCGCCCAGGGCGACGATGTCGCGGAGGTAGGCGGCCATCAGGGAGTCGTCCAGCGCCTTGGGATGGTAGACGGCCTTGACCGCGAGGCCGCGCCGGAGGGATCGGGTGTCGAGCGGCATCGCCGTCTGGATGGCGCCACGCGACAGCGGCCCGCCGGGATGCAGGCAGAGAGTCTCCTTGTAGCAGAAGAAGCCCAGGTCGTCGAGGCGCTCCCGGACGCGTTCCAGACCTTCCACGCGCTCGATGTCGAGCGCGGACGCCGAGCGGTCCCCCTGCTGCTGGTCCTCCATGAAGACGGCGATGGCGTCCCGGGCCGCGAGGACGCGCCGGATCTCCGCGTTGAGCTCGTTGAGGCGCTGTTCCACGAGGCGTTCGATGCCCACCCTCGGCTCGGTGGCGACCACCCTGTGCCGGTCCCTCAGGTCGAGCAGGGACAGCCTCTCCAACTCCTCGACGGCGGCCTCGACGGTGTCGGGATCCAGCCCGAGCGCCTGGCGCGCGTCGCTGACCCCCTCGCCACGGTGCCGAAGGAAGTATCGGTAGAGCTCCACCCCCTCGGGCGAGACACCGATGACGGAAATGTCCATGACACACCTCCGGCATGCACTCAGCCCCGCCCGCCGACAGGGGTGGTGGGACGCCGGCCCCACTGGATGAACGGCAGTATGCGCATCTACAAACTATCAAGAGGTAGATAGTCCGCTTTTATCGCAAATTGCCGCCCAGGGATGGCGTGACAAACTGCGCAAGAACGCGGTTGAGCGTTCTTCTTCCGCGCCCGCCTCCGGTTCAGCCCCGGCGTTCGTCCGGCGCGCCCGCCTCGTCCGAGACGACCGGGGACTCCTGCGCCTCGTCCCAGGTGATGCCGCCGTCCGGTCCGGATCTCCCCGTCGGCCTCGACATGGCCATGGTGTCTCTCCTCACCGGAGTGGGCGCACGTGCACTCCCCACTCCACCAATCATCAGTATTACTGACGATCAGGATGCGGTCAATCAGCCTAACTGACGGTTTTCACCTCGCCGTTGCGCAAGGCAAAGAACACATGTGACACTCTCTCGATATATAGGCACCGCTTGATATGGACGCTTCGCGCACAGCCTCTGCCGATTGGCGATCGAAGGGACATATGTGAGCACTGATTCCCCACGCATCGATCTTTCCGCGCCCGGCGGCCCGCCTGCTCTCCTCTCCAGTTCGACCAGCGTCCTGATGAGCAGGGCCGGCACTCTGTTCGCCGAGATCTTCGAGTCCGCCATGGAGCCCTTCGGGCTGAAGTCGAAGGACTTCATCGTGCTCACCGCCATCGACGCGATGGGGCCGCAGTCACAGCAACAGCTCGCCCGCGCCCACGGCATCGACCGGACGACGATGGTCAGCGTGGTCGACGGGCTGGAGCGGCTGGGTCTCGTACGGCGCTCCCGGGACCCCGGCGACCGGCGCAAATACGCGATCGTGCTCACGGGCGAAGGCGAGTCGCTGTTGCGGCACGAACTCGGTCCGGCCATGCTCGGCGCCCTCGACGACTTCCTCACGCCCCTGACCCCCGACGAGCGCGAGCAGTTCAACAGGATGTTGTGGTGCCTGGTGTACGGACGCGACCGCGCCCCCGCGGGCAACCGGGGGAACTGAGACGTCCGGAGGGATCGACCGGCCGGGTCAGCGGGACGGTCGCGCGACCGAGCCGATGGCGTCCACGACGCTCGGCCACGACCGGGAAAGCGGGTCGATCAGCCCGAAATGCCCGGTGTCCCGTAACTCGACGAATGTCGTGGACGGCTCCCGCGCCGCGAAGCGCCGGGCGATATCGACCGGCACCACCCGGTCCTCGGCGCCGTGCACGATGACGAGCCGGCCGCGACCGTAGGGCAGCAGGCGCATCGGATCGGTCTCGGCGAGCCGATCGAGGCGGCCGCCGATCAGGTCGCGACAGGCGCCGTCGCCCAGTCCCGCCGCTATCGCGCCGCCGAGGTCGGCCACCGGGGCCAGCGCGACGCACCCGAGCACGTGCCCCCGGGCACCCTCTCGGGCGGGCGGCCCGGCGTACCAGCGCGACGCGACGGGCAGCCGGTGCCGCAGAGCCGCCCACATCGCCAGGTGCCCCCCGGCCGAGTGACCGGCGAGCACGACGGGACCGCCGGCCGGGGGGTCCGCCAGCACGGCGTCGACCGCGGCGGCGACGTCGTCGAAGGTCCCCGGGTAGCCGCCGCCCGGCTGCCCGACCCTCCGATACTCCGGCGTGCACACGACGTAGCCCCGGCGCGCCAGATCGTCGGCCATCGGCCGGGTGTGGCACCGGTCGTACGCCGCCTGCCAGAAGCCGCCGTGCAGCAGGACGACGACGGGCGCGTCAGGACGGGCTCCCTCCCGTCGCACGTCGATGACCTGGTCCGCGTGATCGCCGTAGCGGATCACGTGATCCGGCGGCGCGGCCGGACGGGTGAACACGCCGGGCAGGGACCGGTTCGGCGAGTGGGGTGACACGGCACGCTCTCTAGGGCACGGGGCAGGGCAACATGGGACCGGGCGGCGCCGCGCGGTAGCAGGCCGCGCCGGGGCACACCACCTTGACCGGCCCGCCCGGCGTTCCCCGCCCGACGACGACCGGCTCGTGGCCGAACCGGCGGCAGGCGATGTCCGGCCAGCCGGGCGCGCCCTCACCCGGCGCCGGGTCGTCGAGGGCCGCGGGGTCGGCGTCGACGGCCGAGCGCTCCAGATAAGTCAGGTAGTCGGTCTCCCGGTGCCAGACGGTGAGCCGCCGCAGGGAGTCCGTCACCGGCAGCGTGGCCCACGGCTGGGCCCGGGCCGCCATCGCCCGCAGGAAGGCCTCGCCGATCGCGGCCTCCACGGTGCGGCCCGCCGCCGCCGCCACCGTCGTCCCGTCGCCGCTCACGCCGACCAGGCCGATGCGGAAGCCGGCGCCGGGAAGCACGAACCCCGACACCCGCAGGCCGAGGGCGCTCGCGGCGGGCAGGACGCCCGGCGGGAGCAGGCCGCCCAGGTGCTCCGACACCCGCAGGAGCGGGGTCCGCGGGCTCTCCCACCAGCGGATGACCACGTCGTGCGCCAGGAGGTCGGCCACGGCCGCGCCGACGTCCTTCTCCACCACCCCCACGAGCGTGGGCTCGACCCCGCGGTCCCGCCCGCCGATCCGTACGATCTCGGCGGGCAGCAGGTAGCGGTCGCGGCTGAGCAGGCCGACACCGGGCACGGGGGCCGAGACGTCCACGGCCGGCCGCTCCGCCACGAAGTCGGCCAGGGTCAGCCGCCGTGCGCCCGCCGGGGAGGGGGGCGCGACCGGCGGCGTCTCGTAGAGGGCCTCCAGGGCCGCGGCCCGTGTCCGCGCGTGAGCGAGGGCGGCCTCTTCGGAGAAGGCGGCGACGACGGTGACGGCGCCGGACTCCGGCCCTTCGGCGTACGCGAGATACACCCCGCGCAGGCACTCGGCGACCTCGCCGGCACGCCCCGGCCGGTCGCCCGCGGTCGCGGACCGGGAGCCTACAGGGGTAGTGGCCATCCGTCCCTCCTCGTCACGGACCCCGGACGTGACGGCCGGAACCGCCGGTGGCGGGGCCGCCCCCGGTTTCCGGCACCTGGCTCGTATCCGCGGACCGCACATACCGGTGCAAACCCAGTGAAGCCACCGATAGAGGGACCCGTCAACGCGGGCCGGAAGGTCCAGCAATCTGCGAGAACACACCCCGGCCGCCTATTCGGGATGGCAGGAAGGTGACGGCCGCGGGCATCTTGCTGCCGCCGATTCTCCTGGTCGCCGGGGCCGGCGCGGAGCACCGTGAATGGTGCAGGACAAACGACGCCGGTTCGAGGAAAGGTGTGCTGGAAATGACGGTCCTGGACAACCCGCCCCTCGCGTCAATTATCGGAGAAGGATCCTTCCCCGCCGAATTCAATATCTCCGCGCATTTCCTGGACCGCAATGATCCGACGCGTACGGCGTTGGTCACCGCGGCAGGCCCGGTCACCTACGACCGGCTGCGGACCCTGGCGTGCCAGGTGGGCAACGCGCTGCGGAGCCTCGGCGTGCGGCGGGGCGACCGGGTGCTCCTGGCGCTGGGCGACGGAATGGAGTTCGTGGCGGCGTGGTACGGAGCGCAGCGCATCGGCGCGATCACCGCGGAGGTCTACACCTACCTCCAGCCGAAGGACTACCGGTACTACGCGGAGTACGCCGAGCCGGCGGTGGTGATCGCCGACGGGCAGACGCTGGAGCGGCTGCGGGCGGCGGGAGTGCGCGGCCTGCTGGTGACCGGGGTGCGCCCGGAGGAACTGCGGGAGGGCGAGCACCACTTCGAGACGCTCGTGGCGGCCCAGCCCGGCGAACTCGACCCCGTCCCGGTCGCCCCCGACGACGTCGCGATCTGGAAGTTCACCACCGGCAGCACGGGTGCGCCCAAGGCGTGCCTGCTCCCGGCGCGCGCTCCGCTGCTGAGTTACGAGTGGTACGCGCGAGACGTGCTGGGCCTGGGCCCTGACGACCTCGTGCTGCCGGTGCCCAAGCTCTTCTTCGGCTACGCCAGGGACCTCGCCGCGCTGTTCCCCTTCGGCGCGGGCGCGGCCGGAATAGCCTTCCCCGAGCGCAGCACACCCGAGCTGATCTTCGAGCTGATCGCGAAGTATCGTCCCACGATCCTGGTCAACGTCCCGACGATGATGGCGGCCATGGTCGCCCATCCCGCGGCCGCCGAGCAGGACCTCAGCTGCCTGCGGCTGTGCACGTCCGCCGGCGAGGAACTGCCCGCCGACCTGCACCGCAGGTGGCTGGACACGTTCGGCGTGGAGGTCGTCGACGGCATCGGCTCCTCCGAGGCGTACCACATCTTCCTGTCGAACCGCCCGGGCCGTTCGCGGCCCGGCAGTCTGGGGCAGGTCGTCCCCGGGTACAGCGCGCGTGTGGTGGACGGTGACGGCAGGGAGGTCCCCGACGGCGAGGTCGGCCGGCTGGAGATCACCGGCGCGCCGGTGGCGCTCGGCTACTGGCGTGAGCCGGGCAAGACCGCCGCCACGTTCGTCGGCGAGCGCACCGTCCGGTCCAGCGACCTGGTCGTCCGGAACGCCGACGGCACCTTCGAATACCGTGGGCGGATCGACGACCTGCTGAAGGTCGGCGGTGTCTACGTGGCGCCCGCCGAGATCGAAGGCTGCCTGCGCACCCACCCCGCGGTGCGGGAGTGCGCGGTGGTGGGCTACCGGGAGGGCGGCCTGACCCGGCCGAGGGCGTACGTGGTCCGCCGCGGCCCGGTCACGGCGACGGAGCTCCAGGACTTCGTCCGCGCCCGGCTCGCACCGCGCAAGTACCCCCGCGACGTCCGCTTCGTCGACGCGCTGCCCCACACCGCCTCGGGCAAGGTGGACCGCCGTGCCCTGCGGGACCTCGGCGAGATCGACCCGGCCTCGCCGGAATCGACCCCGGCCGCCGTCGCGCGGCCCCGGTGAAAGGAGACGCCGGATGAACCGCACGGCGAACGACGACCAGTCCGCACGGCTCGCCCCCCACTACTCGATGTTCGGGGTCGAGCGGCGCCTCCTGCTGACCGGCCACTCGCATCAGGCGTGGCCCGACGTGGCGCTGGAAGGCCAGATAGAGGCCTTCCACGACGCCGCCGGGGACGCGGACGCCAAGTGGGGCCGCGCCATGGAGAAGGCGGAGCAGGTGAGGCGGGGCTTGCGGGGGTTCCTGCACGATTCGTCGGCCGAGCTCGCCCTCGGCGGCTCCACGCACGAGCTCCTGCTGCGCTTCCTGTCCGCGCTGGACCTGTGCGGCCGCCCGCGGCTGGTGACCAGCGACGGGGAGTTCCACACGATGCGCCGGCAGCTCGGCCGGCTGGCGGAGGAGGGCGTCGAGGTCGTCCGGGTCCCGGCCGAGCCCGTGGACGCCCTCGCCGAGCGGATGGCCGACGCCGTGGACGACCGGACCGCCGCCGTCCTGGTGTCGGCGGTCCTCTTCGAGACCGCGCGCGTCGTGCCCGGGCTCGCCCGGCTCGCCGCGGAGTGCCGCCGGCGGGGGGTTGAGCTGCTCGTCGACGCCTACCACGCCCTCGGCGCCGTGCCGTTCTCCTCGGCCGAGCTCGAGTCCGCCTGGGTGGTCGGCGGCGGGTACAAGTATCTCCAGCTCGGCGAGGGCAACTGCTTCCTGCGGATCCCCCCGCACGCCGCCACGCTGCGGCCCGTGATCACCGGCTGGTTCGCCGAGTTCGCCGAGCTGGACGCCGCGCCACGCGGCGGCGAGGTGGGCTATCCGGCCGGCGCGGCCCGCTTCGCGGGCTCGACGTACGACCCGGTGAGCCACTACCGCGCGGCCCGGGTGTTCCGGTTCTTCGCCGAGCAGGGGCTCACCCCGCGGTTCCTCCGGGAGGTCTCGCTGCGTCAGGTCGGGCTGCTGGCCGAGCGTTTCGACGCGCTCGACGCCCCGGAGGACCTGATCAGCCGCGACCGCCGCGGCGCCCCGGAGGACTTCGGGGGCTTCCTCGCGCTCCGCTCGCCGTACGCCGCCCGGCTGCGCGAGGGCCTGGCGGCCCGGGGCGTGCTGACCGACAGCCGCGGCGAGTACCTGCGGCTCGGCCCCGCGCCGTACCTGTCGGACGCGCAGTTGACCGCCGCCGTCGACGCGCTCGGCGCCGAGCTCCGTACCCTCCGGGCGGCGGAAAAGACCGTGGTCCCGTCGCGGTAGCGGCGGGACCACGGAATCGGAACCGTCATGCGGCGAGCCGCCGCGGCGCGGACAGGTCGCCGCCGGCGATGAGGTCACGACCGCGGTTGCCCCTGACGAGCAGATCCGCGAGCGGGCCGTCCACGTGGCCGCCCTGACTGCGCAGCGCGGCCGCGGCCTTCGCGAGGTCCTCCACGACCGCCTCCAGGACGGTCGCGACGGCCTCCGCGTTCTGGCCGAGGATGTCGCACCACAGCCCGGGCGCGCCGGCCGCGATCCTGGTCACGTCGCGCAGGCCCTGGCCTACCAGGGAAAGCGTGGTTCCGTCGGCGTCCGCGAGCCTGGCCGCGATCGCGGCGGACACCAGATGAGGCGCGTGCGAGACCACGGCGGCGATCCGGTCGTGCCTGCCCGCGGTCAGCACGACGCGCTCCGCCCCGCACAGCCGCACCAGTTCGCCGACCGCGGCCAGCGCCTTCGGCGCCGTGGCCGGATGCGGGCACAGGGCCCAGCTCCGCCCGGCGAACAGATTCGCCCGGGCCGCACCGGGGCCGGAGGACTCGCCGCCGGCCATCGGATGGCCGGGGACGTACGTCGCGAGGTCGCACCCGGCCGCCTCCACCTCGGCGAGGACCCGCCCCTTGGTGCTGGCCACATCGGTGTACACGGCGCCGAGCCCGCGGTCCTGGGCCTCGCGCAGCACGGCGGGCACCGCGGACGGCGGGGTGGCGACGACCACGACGTCGGCGGCGGGGTCGCCGGGGCGGTACGGCAGTCCCGCGCCCATACGCTCGGCGAGACGCAGGGCGCGGGCGTCCCGGTCGGCCAGACGGACGCGGACTCCGGCGTCGCGCAGCGCGAGCGCGACGGAGGTGCCGATCAGGCCGCAGCCGAGCACGAGAACGCGGCGAAGTGAAGCAGACATGGCTAATCCCTTGTCGAGGTGCCCTTTCGCGGGGGCACGGCCGGCGGGGCGGCACGGGCCCGGCACGACGGCGGGGCCCTGTTCACCGGCAATCGTGCCGCCGGCGCGGCCCTCGGGGCCAGGGATGACGGCGGCATCAAGGTGACAGCGGATGCCGCTTCCTGTCACGCGCCCGGGGGCGGGAAGCGCTGTCAGAGTCCGGCGGGCACCGCCCGCGCGCCTCCGGTCAGGACGTGGCGCACGAACGACCGCAGGTCCTGGTGCTCGGCGACGGCGCCGGGCTCGACCCGGAGGCCGAGCTCGCGCCGGACACGCCCGGCGATCCGGAGCGCGGCCATGGCGTCGCCGCCCAGGTCGGCGAAGGTCGCGTCCTCCTCGCCCTCGCCGACGCGCAGGACGCTCCTCCATATCTCCGCGACGCGGCTCTCCACCGCGAACACGGCGGCCGCCCGGAAGGGATCGGCCAGGGGGAGTTCGTCCGCGAACGCGGGCGACGGCGGCGGGGCGGGCACGACGTCGAGACCCGACGCGCAGGCGAGCGAGGGCAGGCACATCAGCGACCTCCTGCGGAAAAACAGGCGCACCGGTCCGGCAACCGTACGCCGGAAGACGGCGCCGGCCATCTTCCATCGTGCTTTTCTCGTGCTTCCGCCGTTGGCGGCGAGGACTGCGTAAAAAGCGGAACCGCATTTCCCCGGCTGACAGGAAGCTGTCATTTCCCGCCAGCTTGATGTCTTTGTCCGGCCTGTTCGCGGAGGCGGGCGCGGCGCACCCTGGAGAGTGCGAGAACAAATCGCGGTCCGGTGCGGAAGCACCGAAAAATGCGACTCGAATTCGCGCCGCCGGCCGTTTCCCGGATTCGGCCGCGCTCCGCCGCCCGCGGTTCACGGCGCGCGGATCGCGGCCCGTCAACCACTCCCGGAGGTCGTTCACCATGATCCTCGACCACACAACCGTGCTGACCTACTCCTCGTACCTCGCGCTGGACGAGGTCCTGACGGCGCAGCGCCCCCGCACGCGCGAGCACGACGAGGTGCTGTTCATCGTGATCCACCAGGTGCACGAGCTGTGGTTCAAGCAGCTCCTGCACGAGTTCGCCGAGCTGCAGCAGCGGCTCGCCCTCGGCGACAGCGGACGCGTGCTCCACACCCTGCGCCGGTCGCTGGGGATACTCAAGCTGGTGGTCGCGCAGGTCGACGTGCTCGAGACCATGACACCTCCCCAGTTCACCGCCTTCAGGGACGCCCTCGGCAGCGCCAGCGGCTTCCAGTCGGCGCAGTTCCGGGAGGTCGAGGCCGTCCTGGGCCGGCGTGACCGGCAGGTGCTCGGCCGCTACGACGAAGGCAGCGCGGAGCGGTACCGCATCGAGGCCGCCATGAACCGGCCGTCCCTGTTCGACTCCCTGCTCGGCTACCTGGCGATCCACGGCTACCCGATCCCGGGCGAGCTGCTGCGCCGGGACGTGTCGCTGCCGATCGAGCAGTCGGAGGCGGTGCGGGAGGCCCTGCGGGCGGTCTACACGGACGACGGCCTGCCCGCACAGGTCTGCGAGGGCCTGATCGAGCTCGACGAGCGCCTGCAGGAGTGGCGGTACCGGCACGTGAAGATGGTCGAGCGGATCATCGGGTTCAAGACGGGCACCGGTGGCTCCTCCGGCGCCCCCCACCTCCGCGCCGGCGTGTTCACGCCGATGTTCCCCGACCTGTGGGCCGTGCGATGTGACTTGTGATGACGGGCAGTCCCGGCAAGCCAGGAGTAAGCAATCTAAAGGATGCCCAGTCGTATCTGTCGGGACAAAGTGGGCCTCATCCGTTACTAAAGAAGGGATGGCGCTATGGTGGCACCTCCAACCGCCGGCGTAGCGGCCCGCGACAAGACACGCGTCCGCACACTGGACGGGATACGCGGAATCTGCGCGATGGCGGTCGTCTTCACGCACGTCGCGTTCGCAACGTTCGTGCTCAGCTCCGCGGCCGGACCGCCACGCGAGGGCATCTGGTCGATCCTGGCGGCCGGTCAGCTGTCCATCGGACCGTTCTTCATCATGTCGGGCCTGTTCCTCTACAAGCCCTTCGTCCGCCGGGCCTTCCTCGGCACGGCCAAGCCCGACCTCGGCCGGTTCTTCGTCCGGCGGGGCGCGCGACTGCTGCCCGCCTTCTGGCTGATGACCGCGTTCTGCCTGCTGGTCCTGAACCTCGACGCGCTGCAGGGCGTCTGGGACGTGCTGCGCCCGTTCCTGCTCCTGCACATCTACGACTTCCACTACTACGCCGGGCTCGACGTGGCGTGGACCGTTCCGGCCGAGACGCAGTTCTACCTGGCCCTGCCGGTGCTCGCGTGGTTCATCCACCGGCTCGGGCGCGGCGTCGACGACCCGGCGCGCAAGGCCCGGCGGATGCTGGTCCCGCTCGGCGTGCTCGTGGTGCTCCAGTTCGCCTGGACCGCCTACGTCCACTCGGCGTACGAGGCGTGGCCGCCGCAGTACTTCTGGCCGTTCGGCATCACCGGCCTGTTCGCGATCGGCATGGCCATGGCGATCTGGTCCGTCCTCGCCGAGGTCTCCCCCGGGTCGGAGCCGGCCTTCTGGCGGCTCGCGGTCCGCAGGCCGCACCTGTTCTGGCTCGGCGCGCTGGTCGCCTACGCCATCAACTGCGCCCAGCCGTTCGGCGTCCCAGGCACGGCGGACTGGCAGACGACCCCCGCGGCGCTCGTGCGGGACGCGATGCTGCTGTCCTTCTCGTTCCTGCTCATGGTCCCGCTGGTGGTGCCGGGCGCGGCCTCGCGGTTCATGGAGGTGACGCTCGGCAACGGCGTGATGCGTTACCTCGGGCGCATCTCGTACGGCATCTACCTCTGGCACTTCCCGATGATGTACCTGCGGTTCGGCAGCGGGAGCATCTTCGGCGAGACCGTCCCCGTCCAGATGCTGCTGGGCAAGTTCGGCTTCTGGGCCCTGGTGATCCCCGTGGCGCTCTCGACGATCGCGGTCGCCTCGGTGAGCTACTGGGTCCTCGAACGTCCCGTCATCCGCCTCGCGGACCGGTGGGCCGCGGCGCGCAAGGCGAAGGAGGCGGCCGCCCGGCCGGTCGCGCCGGCCGCCGAGGAGCCCCTGCGCCAGGAGGAGAGGAGCCCCGCGGCGATCTGACGACCCGCCACACAGAGGCGCCGTACCGGCTCGGACCCGGTACGGCGCTTCGCTGTGCAGGTGACTTCGGATGTCAGGGGCGGTTGCGGCCCTCGCGCAACGCGGCGAGCGACTTGACCACGCGCTGCTCGCGCGTCTCGGCCTTCTTGGCCTGCTCGATCCAGGTCACGAAGCCCTTCTTCTGGCTGTGGGTCAGGCCCTCGAAGAACGTCTTGGCCGCGGGCTCGTCCGCCAGCGCCTTCGCCAGGTCCTCCGGCACGGTCACCACGCGGGGCTCGGTGTCGAGCTCGATGTCGACGTCGACCTCGTCGCCCGCGGCGACGCCGGCGCCCTTGCGGTTCTCCGCGCTGACCGGCACCAGGAATTCCGGCCCGTAAACGCCGATCGTGGTGCGATAGCTGTAATCGCCGATCGTCACTTTGACCGGCGGGCGCTTACCGGAGCCGAGCGCCTCAATGACCTCCACCGGAACCCGGATGCCGGTGGCCGTCTTGCCGTCGAGCTGGATTTTGGCGCGAAATCTCATGGCGCGATCTTACCTCTCTGATAGGGCCCGTGCTGGGCTTTTCCTTTGCCTGTCCGGCGCCTCCCGCGTCCGGCGGAAGGGCACGGAAGCGCGAATGCCGTCCCGGAATGAACTCATCCCGGGACGGAATGGCGCGGAAATGACCGCTGCGGCGGAATACGCCCGGCCGGCGCACGAAATGGCGGCCACGGCTCAGGGGCGGAAGAGCTCGGGGTCCATCGTGCGCACCCGGTCGGCCAGCCGTACGGGGAAGGCGACCCGGTCGAGCACGTCGCGGCGCAGGTCGACGCCGGGCGCCGTCTCGGTCAGGACCAGGCCCGCGGGCGTGACCTCGAAGACGGCGCGCTCGGTGACGATCAGAGCCTCCTGGCCGCGGCGCACGCCCTCGCCCGCGCGATAGGTGACGTGGTCGACGGCGGGCACGAACTTCGCCACGCGGCCCTCCCGCAGGATCGTCAGCCTGCCGTCCCGGCACTCGGCGTCGAGGCCGCCGGTGGTCAGGGTGCCGGCGAAGACCAGCCGGCGGGCCGAGGCGGCGATGTCGACGAAGCCGCCGGCACCGGGGTTGGCCGCGCCGAAGCGGCTGACGTTCACGTTGCCGGCCGCGTCGATCTGGGCGAACGCGAGCGCCGCGAACGGGCAGCCGCCCCCGTCGATGAAGTCGAACTGGGAAGGGCCGTCGAGCAGGGCCTCCGGAGCGTAGTTGGCCGAGAACTGCCAGCCGCTCATGACGACGCCGCCGAAGGAGCCGTGCTCGGTGGTGAAGGTGTGGTCGTACAGCCGGCCGTCGTCGAGCAGCCCGTCCTCGGCCATCGACAGCACGGCGTCGGAGGAGCCGCCGAACCCGAAGATGGAGGTCTCGCCCGGGCGGATCTCCCTGGCCACCCGCCGCGCCACCACCTTGTCCGGCCCGGGAGCCAGCGTGGGCAGCCGCTTCAGGGCGTCCGGGACGGCGCCGAGGTAGCCGGGATCGTCGCGCACACCGGTGCCGGTCGGCGCGTCCGGCACGACGACGACCCGGTCGACGAGCGACCCGGGGATCCGCACCTCGCGGGCGGGCCGGGAACCGCGCGGCACGATCCGGGAGACCTGCGCGATCACCGTGCCGCCGCACGCCTTGACCGCCAGGGCGAGGGCGAGCGCGCTGGAGGTGAGCGGCTGGTCCTCGAAGGACAGGTTGCCGTCCTCGTCGGCGCTGCCGGCCCGCACGATGCCGACGTCGAGCGGCCAGGCGGGGTAGAACAGGTGCTCCTCGCCGCGGAAGTCCACGAGCTCCACCAGGTCCTCGGTGGCCGGGGCGCTGAACTTCCCCCCGCCGTGCCGGGGGTCGATGTAGGTGCCGAGACCGATCCGGGTCAGGTAGCCGGGGCCCCGCCTGGCCACCTCGCGCAGCCAGTGCATCGCCGCGCCCATCGGCCAGTTGTACGCCTCGACGAGGTCGTTCTGGATCAGCTCGGTGAGCGCCGGCCGTGCCCCGGTGACGGGGTGCCTGGGGTTGATGTAGGAGCCCGACACGATCCGGCGCATCAGGCCCTTCTTCGCGACGTGGTCCATCCCTCGGATGCCCGCCGCGTCGCCCGTCGCGCAGGGGAAGTAGAACGTGAGGTCGCGCGGCCCCCCTGTCGCGTCGTACCGGGCGCCGAGGGCGGCCAGGACCGCGTCGGGTGTGAGCCAGCCGATCACCCCGGTGCAGGCGACCGACTGCCCGTTCCCGATCAGCGCGACGGCGGCGTCCGCTCCGCACACCTTGCTCACGGCCGCGCCTCCCGAGCGAACGCGCGGAGGCTGTCGCGGGCGATGCCGCCGTGCGCGCAGTCCTCCCCGAACATCCACGTCGTCCGCGCGTCGAGCGCCTCTGCCGCGCCCGCCGTGGCGTCGCCCAGAGCGCGCTTGGCGGAGGCGACCGCGCGCGGAGGCAGGGCGGCGAGGTCCGCCGCGATCTCACGCGCCCGCTCCAGTGCCCGGCCCGGCTCGGCCAGTTCGTCGGCCACCCCCAGCCGGCACGCGTCGGCACCGGTCAGCGGCCGGGCGCCCCAGGTCAGGCGCTTGGCCGCGGCCGGTCCGACACGGGTGACGAGGGTCTCCAGCCCCCAGGGCGGCACCCAGCCGAGCCGCACCTCCGGCAGGTGCCAGCGCGCGTCGGCGGCCGTGACGACGACGTCACATGCGGTGGCGAGCAGGAACCCGCCGCCGAGTGCGAAGCCCTCCACCGCGGCGACGACCGGGATGCCGAGTCGCTGGACGGTCCGGGCGGCGTGCCCGGTCCTCGCCTCGTGGCGGACCATGTCGCCGATCTCCAGGCGGGCCAGCTCCTTGAGGTCCGACCCGGCGCAGAAGCCCGGCGGGCTGCCGGTCAGCACCGCGACCCGCACCTCGGGATCCCGGTCGAGGGCCTCCAGCCGGGCGGCGAGCAGGTCGACCAACCGGGCGCCGAGCGCGTTGCGCACGCGGGGCCGGTTGAGCCGCAGCACCGCCACGTGCCCGTCACGCTCGCACACCAGGTCGGCGCCCGTACGGTCGTCTGGAACGGCGGCGCGTTCCACGCCGGCCCCGGCGGGGCCGAAGGTGTCGATGCGCATCTCTGGGCTGCCCTCCCTCTGGTCGTCGCCCGCCCCGGCGGGACGGGTCAGGTCCGGGGCGCGCGGCGGGTGCGGGGGGCCACCCAGGCGACGTCCACGACGTACGGACGGGCGTGCGGCCACCGGGCCACCTCCCGCCAGCCCGCCGCGCGCATGTGGTCGGCGATGACGTCGAGCGTGGACCCGCCGTCGTAGCGCGCCCAGGTGCTGCCCTCGATCACCGCGAGCTCCAGGCGGTCGAGGTCGGCGCCGGCCAGCACCTCCAGCTCCGCGCCCTGCGCGTCCACGACCAGCACGTTGCAGCCCTGCTGCACCTCGCGCAGGGGAAGGACCGGGATGGTGTCCTGCCGTACGACGGCCATCGGCAGCAGCGGGGGCAGCATGCTGGCCTGCTGGTCGTACTCGGTCACGTGCAGGACGGCCTCGCCACGCGTGCGCCCCGCGGCCGACACGACGATCTCCCTGGCCGGCAGGCCGCCGGCCGGCGCGGGCAGCCCGGCACGCTCGTGGTACCGCAGCCGCCGGCGCAGCTCGGGGATGTGGTCCTGGTTGGGCTCCAGCAGCACCAGACGCCGGAACCCGCAGCGGGTGAACGCCTCGATCTCCTGTCCGATGTGCGCACCCACCTGCACCAGCCCGTCGGCGGCGATCCTGAGCCGATCGAGCAGGGAGCCCAGGTGCTGCTCCCACCGCTGCGGCGCCTGCGGGGGCACGGCCGGCGCCGGGATGGCGGGCCCGGTGGGTTCGGCAATGGCGGGCGCTGTGTCGAGGTGCGCCGTGTCGAGGTGCGCCGTGTCAAGGTGCGCCGTGTCAAGGTCCGCTGTGCCGAGGTGCGCCACCGGCGGATCCATGACGGCTCGGGAACCCTCGTTCATGCTCATCTCCTCCTGACCGGGCCGCAGACACGGCCCGGAAGGCCCCGGGGTGCCCGCTGTGCCGTTCGGAACGGACATCGAATCGGAACGGTCATCGAAATCGTCGCCTCAGCCGCGCGGGCGGTGCATCTCCTCGATTGCGAGGCGGACGGCGCGGGAGACGGGTGCGCCGCTCAGCGTGCCCGGGCCGCCCGCCACGCCTCGTGCGCCGTGCGCACCTTGGTCCACAGGGCCGCCCGCTCCGCGGGGTCCAGATCGGTCAGGTCGAGGCCGAAGACGTCCTCGAGCACGCCGAACCACTCGTCGGCCCCGGTCAGCTCGCGGACGCTGCGGCCCGTGCCCTCGATGCGGCGCAGCACGCAGCCCGTCAGGCAGTCCGCCCCCACGGCGTCGCGCCGCATGACCACGGCGGCGCGCACCAGACGCGACTCGGGTGAGGTGCAGAGGTATCCGTGCCACCGGGCGAAGTCGTCCTCGTCCGCGGGCTCCGTCTCGATGTCCATGCCCGCGATCGCGCCCCGGGGGTCGTGGTCGAACCGCCAGCCGCCGGGCTCCACCTGAGAGGGCCCGAGCCGGAACGTGAACGGCCCCTGGGTGTGCTCTCCGGCGGTCAGCGGCACGGGCTCGTACAGCCCGTCGCCGAGGCCGACGTCGGTCAGCCAGACCTCGCCGTCGAGCGTCACGGTCGGCGCGAGGTGGGGGGCGTGGTCGGCGCTGGAGGGCGGGGCGGCGGCGCTGCCCTGCACGCCCGCCCTGTGCCAGGTGACGTCGTAGCCGAGTGCCGTCAGCAGCGCCGTGAAGGCGCCGTTGAGCTGCACGCAGTACCCCCCGCGCCCGCGCAGGACGCGTTCGGCCGAGTCCAGCGGGTTCACCGTGGTCGGCCGCCCGAGCTGGACGTCCAGGGTCTCGTACGGCACGCGTTCCACGTGGGCGCGGTGGAGGGCGCGCAGCGCCGGCAGCGTGGGCCGGGCCGGCCGTTCCACACCCAGCCGGCGCAGGTAGGCGGCCACCCTGTCCGGTGCGAGGGCCGTGGCGGATGTGCGGGCGGCGGGCGACGCGATGGGGGCGCCGGTTGAGGGCATGGCTGGTGTCCTCCCACTCGGGACGGCGGCTCATTCGAGCACGATCGGAAAGCGTTCGAGACCGCGCCCCACCCACCGGTCCCGGCGGGTCGGGGGCTCGGCCGCGGCGATGCGCGGAAAGCGGCGCAGCAGGGTGGGCAGCGCGATCTGCGCCTCCATGCGCGACAGCGGCGCACCGAGACAGAAGTGGGCGCCGGCGCCGAAGCTCAGCGGCTGCACGTCGGGCCGGTCCGGGTCGAACCGGCCGGGGTCGGTGTAGCGCCGGGGATCGCGGTTGCCCGCGGCGAGGACGAGCACCAGCTTCGTGCCCGCGGGCACGGTGGTGCCCAGGACGTCCACGTCCGTCTCCGCCCACCTGCTGGTGGCCTGCACCGGCGACTCGAACCGCAGGACCTCCTCGACGTAGCCGGTGACGAAGCCGGGCTCGCCGCGCAGCCGGGCCGCGTGGCGCGGCTGTTCCAGCGCCAGCCGCAGCGCGTGACCGAGCAGGAAGCTCGTCGTCTCGAACCCGGCGGTCAGCAGCAGCATGAGGTTGCCCACCAGCTCGTCGTGGGTGAGCCGGTCGCCGTCGTCGTGCGCCCGCACCAGCGCGCCGACGATGTCGTCGCGGGGCTCCCGGCGGGAGCGTCCGATCAGCTCGTCGAAGTACGCCGACAGCTCGTCCATCGCCGCGTCGGCCACCCCGATCCTGGAGACGTTGGTGATGCCTTCCAGCGCGATGGTGAGGTCCTTGGCCACCCGGCGGAACCACGCCTGGTCGTCCTCGGGGACGCCGAGCAGCTCGCTGATGACGGCGATCGGCAGCCGGGAGGCGAACTCCGCGATGAAGTCGACCGGCGTCCCCCCGGCCGCGAGCCCGGCCATGCGGTCCAGCAGGCGGCCGGTCACCCGCTCGATCGCCGGCCGCAGGGCCGCCACCCGTGCGGGGCTGAAGCCCTTGCTCACCAGCCGGCGCAGCCGCGCGTGATCGGGAGGGTTGGTGTAGAGCATCGAGTCGGTGTACCCGCGCAGCGACGCGTGCGAGCGCCAGCCGGGGTGGACGACGTCGTAGCTTCTGGCGTCCTGGACCCGTAGCCGGGGTGAGCGGAGCGCGTGCGAGATCTCGGCGTACCCGAGAGCCATCATCAGGCCCGGCCTGATGTGCAGCAGGTCGCCGTGCGCGCGCAGTTCCTCGTACACGGGGTAGGGGTTCTGGCGCCCCTCGGGGGTCACCAGGGCGGCGACCAGCTCGCGCGGCCCCGCCAGCTGCTCGATCGGCGGCATCGGCGTCTCCTTCTCCGGGGCGGCGGCGCTCGTCACGCCGCGGCCAGCTCGGTGATCGACAAAACGCCCGCCGGATGCACCGCGACCACCCGCAGCCCCGCCTCCCCCGCCAGGCCGTCGAGCTCGGCGAGCCCGCGCTCCTTGCCTCCGATGAAGGTGAGCATGCGCAGGTCCATCCCCGTGTGCGGGGACCTGCCGTCCGGTCCGGTCTTCTCGATGACGAGGACCCGCCCGTGCGCGCCGGCCGCCTCGGCGCACCGGCGCAGGATCCGGCAGGCCGCGTCGTCGTTCCAGTTGTGCAGGATCCAGGACAGCACGTAGCCGCCCGCCCCGGCGGGCAGCGGCTCGAAGAAGTCGCCCGGCACGGCGTCGCCGCGGTCGTCCAGCCCCGCCTCCTCCAAGGCCTGCCGGGCGGCCCGCGCCGTCATCGGCTGGTCGACCACCGTGCCCCGCAGTTGGGGGTAGGCCCGGAGCAGCGCGATGAGCAGCGAGCCGTCGCCGCCGCCGACGTCCACCAAAGTGCCGAGCGATGCCCAGTCGTACCCTCCGATGACGGCGGGCGACCGCGCGGGGACGAGGGCCGACATCGAGGAGTCGAAGGACGACTTGCGCGCCGGGTCGGCGACCAGGTCCTCCCAGAAGGACCGGCCGAACTGCAGGGGATAGCCCGCCTCGCCCGTCCGCACCGAGTGCAGGAGCTGGACGAACGCCAGCTCCGCCCGGCCCAGGGCGGTCTCGAGGTCCAGTTGGGCCCGCATGCCGTCGGGGTGGTCGTCGCGCAGCGGCTCGCCCAGGGGGGTCAGCCCGTACCGGCCGTCGTCCTCCCGGCTGAAGTAGCCCCGGACGGCCAGATAGCGCAACAGCCTGTCGAGCGCGTCCGCGTCCGCCCCGCACGCCTTCGCCAGTTCGGGTGCGGTCCCGGTGCCGGCCGCGATGTGGTCGGCGACCCGCAGGGTGGCCGCCACCCGCAGCGCCATCGGCGTACCAAGGTGCGCGGCCGCCCACAGCCCGGCGCCCGCCCCCTTCGCGTCCACCATCACAGTCCTCCTTCTGCAGGGCACATGCGGCCGCCGCGCCGGCGGCGGATGTTTTCCCCATCGTCGGACCGCGCCGTTCCGTGGGGCACCTTCCGTATTGCGTTGGTGGTCCCGGACGCCCGTCCCCGCCGCCCCGATCACCTCCGGGAACGCCGAAGGGCACCACGGATCGCGGTGATCCGTGGTGCCCTCGGAGTGTCCCGGCTCGTCAGCCGGCCAGCGCGCTGTGCACGGCCTCGGCGAACTCGCCCGGGTGCATGGCGAAGCCCTGGTGGTCGCCGGGCACCTCGACCGGCGTGGTGCCGAGCCGGTCGGCGAGGGCGACGCCGGACTCGTGCGGCATCTGCCCCTTGGAGTCACGGCCGACCGCCACGACGACCGACGACGGGGCGGCGCGCAGCGCGTCGACGTCGGGGGTGTGGCGGATGACGGGCTGGAGCAGGTGCGCGAAGAAGAACTCGAAGTTGGCCTGCATCCGGCCCATCGACTCGAGCATCTCGGGGGTCATCTGCGACATGTCAGGCATCTGCGGCGGCTCGGGCGCCTTGCCGCTCTCGGCCGCGTCGAGGCCCCCTTCGACGGTCGCGATGAACTTGCCGGCCGCGGCACCGCCGCCCGCGACGCGGTAGGTCTCGTACACGTCCTGGAACGCGGCCTCCCAGCGCTCCCGCTCGGGCAGCAGCTGGAGGGCGGGGGGCTCGTGCGCCACCAGGGTGCGGACGCTCTCGGGGTGACGGGCCGCCAGGTCGAGGCCGATCAGGGCCCCGCCGCTGCAGCCGAGGACGTACGCCGGCTCGCCGCCGACGGCGTCGAGCACCGCCTTGGCGTCATCCCCGTGGGTCTCGATGCGCTGCTCCTCCGCCGGCCCGTCGAGGGGGCTGCGCGAGGTGCCGCGGGTGTCGTAGGTGACGACGGTGTACCGGTCCGCGAGGGCCGCGGCGATGGGAGCGAAGATGCTCGCGTCGGCGGGCGCGCCGGGGATCAGCAGCAGGACCGGTCCCGACCCGGACACCTCGTAGTGCAGGGTCGCTCCCGGCACCTTCAAGGTGTCGGTCTTCACAGTCATCGATTCTCCTCCGTGTTGTTCGTATCGGGCTCAGGGAGATTGGCGAATCCCTGAATTCGTACGTTCTCCGCGCCGATGGTCAGATTTCCGACAGGGGGAGGTCGGGACCGGCGACCGCCCTTTCCAGGACGCGCCGATACTCCGCCACCATATCGAGCATCGAGGCGTCGGCGAAGAGATTGGTGTTGTGTGAGATGTTCCCGAAGATTTCGCCGGACGGATCGAGGTCCAGCGTGATCAGAGCTCCGTCGGGAATGTCGGTTCCGTCCTCCTGCGAGAGCACGCGCTTGCGCACCTGGGTGTATTCCAGGTCGCCGACCCGTTCGCGCTCCATGACGGCCGGGAACTGCCACACCTGGAAGGCGCAGGCGGCGAGACGGTCCTCCGCCATGGGGGCCATCAGCTCCGGCGCCTCCGCGAGGACCTGGGCGAACGGCAGGTCGTGGGTCATCGCCTCGAGGCAGGTCGCCCGCGTCCGGCCGACCACCTCGCGGAACGTCCCGCAACCGTCGATGTCGGTCCTGAGCGGGACGAAGTTGAAGAAGGGGCCGACCGTCTCGTGGAACTCCGGCTGGTTGCGGCCCGAGGCGAGGGTGGGCACGACGAGGTCGGTGGCGCCGGTCATCCTGTGCAGCTGGACGTTGTAGGCGGCGAGCAGCACCATGAAGGGCGAGCAGCGCATCTCGCGGGCGAGCGCCGTCGTGGCCGAGGTCACCTCCGCGGAGATCGTGAACCGGTGGACCGGATTCCTCTTGGCGAGCCCGGCCGACCGGGGGTGGTCGGTCGGGATCGCGAGCATCCGCGCACCCCTCAGCTTGTCCCGCCAGTAGCGCCGCGCGGCGTCGGTCGCGGGGTCGCCGGCCGACTCCTGCTGCCGGGTCGCGTACTCCGCGTACGGCCTCGCCTCGGGCAGCGCGACATCCGGGTGGCCCGAGCGGACGGCGTAGCGGGCCGCCACGTCCCGCATCAGCAGGTGCATGGACCAGCCGTCGGAGGCCGTGTGATGGGCGATCAGCGCGATGACCGCGTCCTCGTCGTCGAACCGGCCCAGGACCGCGCTGAAGTGCGGCAGATCGGCGACGGCGTACGATCCCGCCTCCACCTCGCCGAGGAGTTCCTCCGCGAGGAGGTCACGCTCGCCGGGCTCGCTCGGCGGCAGGTCGCGGACCACCAGCCGGACGGGAGTGGGAGGGGCGACGTGCTGGTGCCCCGGGCCGTCGCCGCGGACGATCGTGGCGCGCAGCACGTCGTGCCGCGCCGCCACGTCGTCGAGGGCCTGCCGGAGGACGTCCACGTCGATGCGCCCTCCGATGCGCCACCCGACCACGAGGTTGTACCGGGGGCCGAACGGCCCGGCGTCGTCGCCCTGGTCGAACAGCCGCAGAAAACTCTGTGTGTGAGAAAGGGGGATATCTCCGGTTAAATCAATCGGCGCAGGCGAAATCTCGGAAATGCTCACAATTCCTCCTCCGGGTCCTGGCACGGGTCCGTTTCGCCGACGCGACGACCGGGCCGGCGCGCCGATGGACGGCGCTCCCGATTTCGCCTGCTCTTCTCCCCTGTCACGAGGTCTTTCCCGCACTTCGGGAGACGTTAGCAACGGCGGGGCCGCGCGGCTTCTTCCACATTGCTCTGGTCGCTCAGGCGGCCTCCTCGGCCTCTCCCGTCTCCCGCTGGAGCTCCACCGCGGTGTAGAGGGCCGCGATGTTGCCGGAGCCGAAGGTCTTCGCCCCGATCCGCTCGATCAGCTCGCTGAAATACGTGCCCCGGGGGTGGGTGGAGCGGGTGAAGATCTGGAAGAGCTGGCCGTCGTGGTCCTCGTCGACCAGGATGTTGAGCCTGCGCAGCTCCTCGACCCGGTGCCGCAGCGGTTCGAGCCGTTCGGGGAGCAGCCGGTAGTACGCGGCGGGAGTGGGCAGGAACTCCACCCCCCGGGACGCGAGAGTGCCGACGGCCGCCACGATGTCGGGCACCGTGAAGGCGATGTGCTGCACCCCGGCGCCGCCGTGGTCGCGCAGGAAGTCGTCGATGTGGCCGGACACGCGCGTCACGTCCGGCTCGATCAGCGTCAGCGTCACCCCGCCGGATCCGCTCTGCACCACCTTGGTGGTCATCGCCTGCGAACCGACGACGACGTGCTCGGTGAACACCAGCTCGAAGCCGAGGACCCGCCGGTAGAACTCCACCGTGTCGTCGATCCGCCCGGGCTCGACGCACACGGCGAAGTGGTCCACCTCCGCAGGCGCCCCGCCCCGGCCCGGCAGCGCCGGCCCGGTGTCCGGCACGCCCTGCACGAACGTGTGCACCACGCCGCCGGAGCCCTCGATCCGCGCGGTCACGGCGTCACCGTCTCCCTCGGGCGGGGTCACCGCACGCGCGCCGCGCCGCGTGGCCTCGGCGAACGCCGCCGCGACGTCCGGCACCCGCAACGCGATGTCCGCCACGCCGTCCCCGTGCCGTTCCACGTACGCGGCGGCGGGGTGCTCCGGCGAGAGCGCCTCGGTCAGCACCAGCCGGATCCGGCCGCCGGTCAGCAGGAGCGACCTGCACCACCCCGGCCGGCCGGGAAGCGTGGTGCGCTCGAAGCCGAACCCGCCGAAGAGCCGGTCCGCCGCGGCGCCGGCGTCGTCCACGTAGAACTCGATGTGCCCGACGCTCATGTCGTCGTAAGCGTGCGTTGATGCGGCCATGCGTGGTGTCTCCTCAGGCTCGGGACGCGGCTGACGCCCGTTCCGTCCGTGGGCGGATGTCGGTCCAGTGCTCGGTCACGTGGCCCAGGCACGCGTCGCGCCCCTGCGGGCCGTACGCGACGGTCCAACCGGCCGGCACCGGCGTCGGGGCCGGCCAGAGGCAGTGCCGGCCCTCGTCGTTGACCAGCACCAGGAACGAGCCGTCCTGGGCGTCGAAGGGGTTGCTCATCGTTCGCCTTTCTCAGTTGCGGGGCTGCGCGCCCTCGGTGAGCGTCTGCGCGAGGGCGGCCACGGTGGGGGCGTCGAACAGCTCGGTCAGCGTCAGCTCCACACCGAGGACGGCGCGGATCCGGTTGACCAGCCGCATCCCGAGCAGCGACTGGCCGCCCAGCTCGAAGAAGCTGTCGTCCACGCCGACCCTCGGCACCCCGAGCACCTCCGCGAAGACCGAGCAGAGGAGCACCTGGGTGGGATCGGCGGGAGCCCGGTACGCCGAGCCGCCGTCGAGGTCGGGCTCGGGCAGCGCGCGGCGGTCCAGCTTGCCGTTGGGAGTGAGCGGCAGCGTGGCCATCGGGACGAACGCCGACGGCACCATGTAGTCGGGCAGCCACTCCTTCGCGTGCGCGCGCAGGGCCGCGACGTCGAGGTCTCCGGACTCCGGCACGGCGTAGGCGATCAGACGCGTGTCCCCCGTGTCCGTCCGCCTGGCCACCACCGCGACGTTGGCCAGGCTCCGGTGACGGGCCAGGACCGCCTCGACCTCGGCGGGCTCGACCCGGAAGCCCATGATCTTGACCTGGTCGCCGGCCCGTCCCACGAACTCCAGCAGGCCGTCGGCGTTACGGCGGACGAGGTCCCCGGTGCGGTACATCCGCCCGCCCGCGGGGCCGAAGGGGTCGGCGACGAATCGCTCGGCCGTCAGGTCGGGGCGGCCGGCGTAGCCCCGTGCCACGCCGCGGCCGGCGATGTACAGCTCCCCCGCCTCGCCGTCGGGAACCGGGGTCAGGTGCTCGTCGAGAACGTGCAGCCGCACGCCGTCCATGGCCCCGCCGACCGGCACGACCGTGCCGTCGTACGGCGCCTCGATCGGTGCGTGGGTGGAGAACAGCGTGACCTCGGTCGCGCCGTACATGGCCCGGACCACGATGCCGGGGCAGGCCTCCAGCACCCGCCGCACCGCGCTGGGCGCGATCACGTCGCCGCCGGTCAGCACCTCGCGGACGCCGGCGAGGCTCTCCGGCGCCTCCTCCGCGACGACGCGGAACAGGCCCGCGGTGAGATGCACGGCGGTGACGCCGTTGTCGGCGATCAGCCGGCCGAGCGCGCGCACGTCGAGGTCGCCCGGGGGCGCCAGGACGATCCGCCCGCCGTGCAGGAGCGGCACCCACAGCTCGTACGTCGAGACGTTGAAGGCGTAGGGCGCCACCATCAGCACCCGCTCGTGCCGCCCGGTCTCCCAGATCGAGTCGAACGCCAGGCCGAGCACGTCCTTGTGCTCGACGGCGACGCCCTTGGGGTGACCGGTCGACCCGGAGGTGTAGATGGTGTAGGCGAGGTCCCCCGGGTGGTCCTGCGCGTCCGGGGCCGGCTCCGGCGGCAGGCCGTGCTCGCCCCGCAGGACGACGACCTCGGCGCCCTCGGGGAGGCCGCGGCGGCGCGTGGTCTCGTCGGTGAGCAGCACCGGCGCCCCCGAGGATTCGAGGATCCACTGCATGCGGTCGAGCGGGTAGGCGGCGTGCAACGGCAGGTAGGACGCGCCCGCCTTGAGGATCCCCAGGATGGCCACCACAAGGTCGGCGGAGCGCTCCATCAGCACCGCCACCGGCGTCTCCCGCCCGGCTCCCGCGTCGAGGAGCAGGCGAGCGAGCCGGCCGGCGCGCTCGTCCAGCTCCCGGTAGGTCAGCCGGCCGTCGGTCCAGGACACCGCCACCGCGTCGGGCGTCCGTCGCGCCTGCTCGGCGAAGCGACCGTGAACAGAACCGTGAACGGAAGAGGTGTCCATCACGTCTCTCCAATCGACTCGATTCCGGGCCAGAGTGACACTCGCCTGGTTTGTGGTGCATCTTCCGAATTGCGGCTAATCACGGGAGCGGCTCCAGAGCCAGCTCCCTCTCCCGCTCCCGCTCCTCGGTGGTCGGGCCCTGCATCCGCCGTACGGCGAAGCGGAGCATCGGCGGTGCCACCAGCGACGTGACGATCGCGACGAGGACGACGATCGTGTACATCTCGCCGGACAGCACGCCGAGCCGGAGACCGGCCATCGCGATGACCACCTCGATGACCCCCCGGGCGTTGAGCCCCGCGCCCAGGGCGATCCCCTCCCAGTGCCCGAGCCTGCCGGCCCTCGCGCCGAGATAGGCGCCCGCGAACTTGCCCGCCACGGCGACGGCGAGGACGGCCAGGGCCGCCGCCACGACCACCGGGCGGGCGAGCGCGGTCAGGTCGACGCGCAGGCCCGCCGTGGCGAAGAACAGCGGGGCGAAGACCGACATGACGACGGTGCGCAGCGACGCGAGCCGCATGCGGAGCTGCCGCCCGGACGCCGCGCCGAGAAGGATCCCGCCGAGGAACCCGCCGAAGACGGCTTCCATGCCGAGTGCCTGGGTGCCGGCCGCGCACAGGAAGACGACCAGGACGGCCACGGCGACGGTGACGCCCGACTCCGGCGACCGGGCCGACAGCCGCAGCAGCGCCGCGACGACGGGCCGTCCCACGAACGCCGCGATCGCGACCACCAGGGCGAGGTACAGCACCGACGACACCACGGAGCCGGCCCGCAGTCCGGTGGTGGCCATCGCGGAGACCACCGACAGCAGCAGCCAGCCCACGACGTCGTCGAGCGCCGACGCGTTGACGATGAGCTGGCCGACCCGCCGATGCAGCAGGCGCAGCTCCAGCAGCACCTTCGCGATGACGGGGATGGCGCTGACGCACATCGCCACGCCGAGGAACCACGCGAAGACCTGCCGGTCCCCGCCCGGCGCGAGCAGCGCCGCGGGCAGCCCGAACCCCAGCAGGACACCGCACGCGAGCGGCACCAGCAGCCCGCCCCCGCTCACGAGGAGCGACGTGGCGCCGGTGCGCCTCATCAGGGCCAGGTCCATGCTCATCCCGGTCACCCCGACCAGGAGGAGCACGCCGATCTGGCCGACGGCGTCGAGCATGTGCGTCTGGGCCGGGTCGTGCGGCAGCAGCCATCCCGACAGGCCGGGGGCGACCTGCCCGAGCAGCGACGGTCCCAGCAGGACACCCGCGCCCAGCTCACCGATGACCGGGGGCAGGCCCACCCGCCGCGCCGCCCGCCCGAGGGCGAGCGCGGTCCCCAGGAGCACGCCTATCTGCAGCAGCAGGAGCAGGAGCTGGTGAGCGCCGATGGGCGCCACGGGCACTGGCGACGCATCCATGGCGGTGCGTCCGTCCTACGCCTCGGCGGCGGCGCCGGCCAGTTGCGGCTCCGGCTGTGGCTGCGGCTGCGGCTCCGTCTCCGTCTCCGGCTGCGTCTGCGTCTGCGGCTGCGTCTGCGTCTGCGTCTGCGGCTGCGTCTCCGGGGCGTCGAAGACGTCCGCCAGACCGGTCAGCCCGGACAGCATCGTCGCGAAGCTCATCGTCCGCGTCCGCCGCCCGTCCGGGTCCACCGCCCGATGGGCCTTGTCCCAGTACTCCTCCTTGGGACGGTTGCGGTTGTAGAAGAAGCGGATGAACTCCAGCAGCGAGCCGAGGAAGTCGCGGTAGTTGCTCTCGTACCGGTCGAGCAGGCGCTTTTCCGAGGCCGGGTCGCGCAGCACGGCGTCGAGGGTCCCCGCCAGACCGTGGGCCCCCCGGATGGCGAGGGTGACGCCCGTGGACAGGAGCGGGTCGACGAAGGCGGCGGCGTCGCCGGTCAGCGCCCACCCGGGCCCGTGGAACCGCCGGCAGGTGTACGACCAGTCGCGGGTGCTGCGGAAGCCGCTCGCACGGACCGCCCCCTCGGTGAGGGCCTTGACCTCCTGCGTGCGCTCCATCTCGGAGAAGTAGAGCTCTTCAAGGCTCTTGCCGGACTTCTTGTACTCCTCCACCGGAGTGACGTAGCCGACGCTGACCGTGCCGTCCGACAACGGGATGAACCAGAACCAGCCGTTCGGCCGGTTCTCGGTGAGGATGTCGCCCGCCCGGTCGCCCTCGTACGTGCGGCAGCCCTGGAAGTACGTCCAGACGGCGATGTTGCGCAGGTCCTCGTGCCACTCGATGAGGTCGAACCGGCGCGCCAGAACGTGCGCCTGGCCGGAGGCGTCGACCAGCATCCGGCAGCCGACCGTGCGCGGCTCGGTCTCGCCCTTCCGGGTGTAGGAGACGCCCACGACCCGGTCGCCGTCGAACACGGGCTCACGGAAGGTGGCCTCCTCCACGACCTGGGCGCCCAGCTCCCGCGCCCGGGTGAGGAGCAGGGCGTCGAAGTCGGCCCGGCGCACCTGGTAGGAGTACTCGTAGCGGGACGCCTCGGAGAAGCGGAACCCCCAGATCGCCTGCCCGTCCTCGCCCTTGCTGCCGAGCGCCCGCCAGCCCTTGGGCACGGTGTCGTTCTTGCCCCACAGGAGCGTGCCGCCGTACTTCTTGGTGAAGCCCAGCGCGTCGAGCCGCTCCCGCAGGCCCAGCTCCTCGATCGCGGGAAGCACGCCGGTGATCAGCGACTCACCGATGTGGTACCGGGGGAACTTCTCCCGCTCCAGAACCAGCACGCGGTGGCCCCGCCGCGCCAGCAGTCCCGCGGTGGTGGCCCCTCCGGGGCCGCCCCCGACAACGACCACGTCGAAATCGTCGGTGGGATCGATCACTGGTTTCCTCCGATCTAGCGAGTGACTGCCGGGCCCGGCCCGGCAGGTACGCTGCAAGGGTCACATTTGCCCTGGTCATCCCGCATCTCCTCGATTGCGGAACGCCCCGCGGACGCGACGACGCCGCTCCCGTCCCGCCGTGCGGCGGGGGGAAGCGGCGTCGAGAGGGGGCGGGGGGTGGTCCGGCCGTTCAGTCGAGCACCTTCTGCAGGGCGGGCTCCCCCGGGCCGCCGGGCGCCTCGGACGACTCCGCGGAGTCCGGCGTCCCGGCCTTGTCCTCCTGGCCCACCGGCGGCACGTGCCTGAGCACCGTCGCGATGAGCACGGCCACGGCGGCCAGCAGGACGGCGCCGATCGCCGCGATCGTGTGCAGGCCGCTGGTGAACGCCTCGCGCGCGGCGGTGAGCAGAGCCGAGCCGAGCTGCCCGGGAAGCGTCGCGGCCGCGGCGGCGGCGCCCGCGATGCTGTCGTCGGCGGCCTTGGCGGCCTGGGCCGGCAGACCGTCGGGCAGTGCGCCGGAGACCTGCGTCCGGTAGACGGCGGTGCCGATGGTGCCGAGCAGCGCCATGCCGAGCGTGCCGCCGAACTCGTTGCTCATCTGCGCCAGCGAGCCCGCGGACCCGGCCTTCTCCGGCGGGGCGGAGCCGACCACCAGGTTGGTGCCCAGCGCCACGAGCGCGGAGCCGCAGAAGGAGACGAGGGCGAAGCCGATGACCAGCGTCGCGGTCCCGGACTCCGCGCTGATCTGCGTGAAGGCCACGAGGACGGCCGCGACGACGGCCATGCCCGCCGAGATGACGTACGCCGGACGGATCTTGGTCGCCAGCTTGGGCATCACCATGAAGCCGGCGGTGGCCCCGGCCATGCCGGGCAGCGTGGCGACGGCCGCCTGCAGCGTCGACATGCCCTGCACGACCTGGAAGTAGAGCATCATGAACAGCATCAGGCCGCCACCGGTCACGCTGTAGCTGAGCTGGCTGCCCAGCGCGGTGCTGAACGCGCGGTTGCGGAACAGGCCGAGGTCGAGCAGCGGGTCGGCCAGCTTGCGCTGACGGCGCCCGAACAGCACGCCGACGACCAGGCCGGCCACGAGCGCCACGGTCGGCACCGTCTGCCACCCGTGCCGGGCCAGCTCCTTGATGCCGTACACGATCGGCAGCATGGTGCCCAGCGACAGCACGACGCTGAGCGGGTCCAGCCGGCCGGAGTTCCCGTCGCGGTATTCGGGCAGCAGGGTGGGGCCCACGATCAGCAGCAGCGCCATCAGCGGCACGGCCAGCAGGAACACCGATCCCCACCAGAAGTGCTCGAGCAGCACGCCGCTGATGATCGGGCCGACGATCGCGCCGAGGGTGAAGGTGCCGCCCCACAGGCCGAAGGCCGCGGCGCGCTGCTTGGCGTCCTGGAACATGTTGGTGATCAGCGCCAGGGTCGAGGGCATCAGGGTGGCGCCCGCGATGCCCAGCAGCGCCCGTGCGGCGATGAGCATGCCGGGGCTCGTCGAGTAGGCGGTGAGCACCGACGCGACGCCGAAGGTGGCGGCGCCGGTCAGCAGCAGCCGGCGCCGGCCGATGCGGTCGCCCAGGGTTCCCATCGTGACCAGGAAGCCGGCGAGCATGAAGCCGTAGACGTCCATGATCCACAGCTGCTGGACGCCGTCGGCGCCGAGGTCCGCGCTGAGCTTCGGCAGCGCCAGCAGCAGCACGAACAGGTCGATGGAGACGATGAAGGTGGGCAGGGTGAGCACCGCCAGCCCGGCCCATTCGCGCCGCCCGGCCTTGGGGGGCGCTTCGGTCACAGTCACGTTGTCCGTCCTTTCCTTCTGCTCGCGGCCGGCGGTCCGACCGTCGTCGCTGGCGGCGGCGCCGCCCTTACCCGCGGCTGAGCTGGACCACGTTCTCCAGGTCCGCGCCGGAGTACGGCTCGGCGTCCCGGAAGTACTCGACCCGCACGCTCTCGGGGCGGCGCGGACCGGTCCCCCGCGCGTCGGCGCGGTAGGCGTCCAGGAGCTCCTGCGCCTCGGCCGTGGCCTGCGTGAACCTCGCGACCGGGTCCGCGTCGTGGAGCAGCACGTCGGCCATGGCCCGGGTCATGACGTCCTGGACCCCCGCGAAGTCCCCGAACAACGGCCCCCAGACGGGAGGCGCCCCCGCCGCCCCGGCGGGCGCCGCCCCGGGCGGGTAGGACCTGAGCTGGTCGCCGGCCACCCGGTGGTAGGGATGCCTGTCGTACCAGCCCTCCTGCTCCAGCAGCGCCGTGGACGCGCCGGTGACGGGGATGAAGCTGTTGATCTTGTGCTGGTCGGCGGCGTTGCGCGCGTTGTGCATGTACTGCAGGAACGCCAGCGCGCCGTCCCGGGTCCTCTCGTCGAGGCCGTCGGCCAGCCACAGCGAGGTGCCGGCGATCGCGTTGGCGGCGTAGGGGACCTCGTCGTTGACCGGGAACCGGCCCACCTCGATCTCGAAGCCGGCGTTCTCCGCCGCCTGGACCATGTAGTTGAGGTCGTTGGAGGACGTGATGCGGAAGGCGACCTCCTGGGTGGCGAACGCCTTGAGGTTGCCCTCCCAGTCCGGGATCTTCCCGGTGTAGAGGTAGTGGCCCTTGCGGTGCAGCCGCCGCCACCACTCGACCCAGGCCAGCATCTCGGGGGTGGCCAGGTCGACCGTCGTGGCGGGCGCCGACCGCCCGTTGTCGTTGTCCACCAGCCGGCCGCCCTGCACCGCGAGGGCCTGCTGGAAGAACAGGCCGTGGTTGGCCCACGTGATGGTGTGCGACGGCCCGCCGGGCAGTGCCGCGACCGCGTCGCACGCGGCCTCCACCTCCGCCCAGGTGGCCGGGAGTCTGGTGACGCCGGCCCGGTCGAGCAGGGTGCGGTTCGCGTACAGGAGCATCGTGGTCGCGACCGAGGGCATCGAGGTCAGGTCGCCCTGGTAGGTGTAGTAGCCGCGCACGGCCGGGATGAGGTCGTCGATCACGACCGGCTCCCCCAGGATCTCCGTGCGCCCGCCGATGGCCTTCTCCACCGAGGTGAACACGGGCCTGCCGTCGGGGCCCACCAGGTCCCTGATGGCCCGGCTGACGTAGAAGTAGCACTCGGCGACGGCGGGCGGCCGGCCGTGCGCGGCGGCCCGGGCGATCTCCAGCGGGAGCTCGCGGAAGTCGTGTCCCTTGATCTCCACCGCGTACTCGGGGTGCGCCTCGCCGAACTCGCGCGCCATCCGCCTCATCCGGTCCATGTAGCCGGGAAAGGTGAGGTCGGCGACCCAGACGTCGATGACCGTTCTGCTCATCGCTTGCTCTCTTCCTGCTCGTGGGAATGACAGGCCCGAGGAGCCCGAGCAGCCGCGGGGCGACTCGAGCACCACGATGGCCCTCCGGGCGGCGCCGCGCTTCCTCTCGATTGCTCTGTCCGGCCCGTCATCGCAGCGTCCGGCAGAAGACCCTGATGTCCTCCACCAGAAGGTCCGGCTGCTCCAGTGCGGCGAAGTGGCCGCCGCGGTCGAACTCGGTCCAGTGGCTGATGCTCGGGTAGTCCCGCTCCGCGAAGGACCGGATCGGGACGAAGAGGTCGTGGGGGAAGACCGCCACGCCGACCGGCGCGTTCACCGGCGGCGGCGGCGTCCCCGCGACGGCCTGCCGTACCCCCTCGGCGCCCTCGTAGTAGAACTGGGCGGAGGAGCCCGCGGTCGCGGTGAGCCAGTAGATCGAGACGATCGTGAGGAGCGCGTCCCTGTCGATCGCGTCCTCGGGCGACTTGACCGAGTCGGTCCACTCCCAGAACTTCTCCGTGATCCAGGCGAGCTGCCCGGCCGGGGAGTCGGTCAGCGCGTAGGCGAGCGTCTGCGGCCGGGTCGCCATGATCTTCATGTAGCCGGACTGGTCCTGGTCGAAGCGGGCCAGCCGGCCGAGGCGCTCCCGGTCGCCCTCGTCGAGCGCGGCGATCTCGGCGGGGTCCCCCGAGGGGAACGTCATGAGCATGTTGACGTGCACCCCCGCCACGCTCCCCGGGTCGATCGCGCCCAGGACGAGCGAGATCGGCGAACCGGCGTCGCCGCCCTGCGCGACGTACCGGTCGTACCCGAGTCGCCGCATCAGCTCGGCCCACGCGTTCGCGATGCGCGGCACGTCCCATCCGGTCTGGGTCAGCGGCCGGGAGAAGCCGTAGCCGGGGATCGACGGGATGACGACGTGAAAGGCGTCGGCCGGGTCCCCGCCGTGGGCGCGGGGATCGGTCAGCGGCCCGATGACGTCGAGGAACTCGGCGACCGAGCCGGGCCAGCCGTGCGTGATCAGCAGCGGGAGCGCGTCCGGCTCCGGCGACCTGACGTGCAGGAAGTGCACGGTCGCGCCGTCGATCTCGGTGACGAACTGCGGATACCGGTTCAGCCGGGCCTCCGCGGCCCGCCAGTCGAATTCCGTTCTCCAGTACTCGGCGAGTTCCTTCAGGTGGGCCAGCGGCACACCCCGCTCCCAGCCGACGCCGGGCAGCTCGTCCGGCCAGCGGGTGTCGGCGAGCCGGCGCCGCAGATCGTCGAGGTCGGCTTGCGGGATGTCGATGCGGAAGGGGCGCATAGGTGCTCCGATCACTGCGGGCGGGTCGGAAGCGCACGCCGGAAAGGCGCCGTTTCGCGGAGATGCACTGGCATGGTGCGCCGGGCCCGACCCGCCGGGCATCTCCTGAATTGCCCCAGGCGGGAGCGCAAAGGGGAAGATGCCCGCCCGAGACCGCGACGGTGACGATGGCGTTCCGGCGCCTTTTCCCCGAAGGGACGCGCACATGACTGTTTCCACCATCCAGCCGCCGGTCACCGAGCTGATCGGCGCGTTCGCCGCCGCACCGCCCGACCGCATCGGCCAGGAGTACCTGCGGCTGGCCGAGGCCGTGTGGAATGGCGGCACGCCGCCCCGGGACGTGGCCCTCGCGGCCGTTCCCGCTCTGGTGGCCCTGCTGGACGAGCCCGGCGACCGCCGCAAGGCGTACGTGGCCGTCCTGCTCGGGCTGCTGGCCGAGAGCGAGTACCCCGAGTACGGCGAACTGCAGGCGGCGGTCGGGCAGGGCCTGGACCGCTGTCTCGATCTGCTGCGGAGAACCCCGGCGGACCGGCCGCTCTCCTACGCCCTGCGCTATCTCGTGGCCCATTTCCCCGCCGACCGGGACAGGGTGCTCGCGGCGGCCGAGGGCCTGGACATCGGCTCCGACGATCTGGCGCGGCTCGACCGGGCGCTGCAGCGCCTGGACCCGGACGCGCCGGTGCTCGGCCGCGTCTTCCCCTCCCCCTCGGTGTGGACCCTCGACGAGGCCGAGCGCGAGTTCGACCAGGCGTGGATCGCCGCGCTCACCCCCGAGCAGGTGCGCCACAACTGGGACTGCGACACCCGGACGGTGCTGGGGCACGCGGGCGCCAAGGCGTACTGGGCGGCGGGCAACGGCGCCCCGGAGCGCACCGACCCCGGTCCCGCCCCGTCCCGTGACGCGGTCCGCGCCCCCGCCGTCGACCTCGGCGCGGAGGTCTTCCGGCCGCACGCCGCCGCGTTCCGCTGCCCGCGCTGCGGCGGCGGCCTGGAGTTCGAGACCGGCGCGGCGCGATGCGGCGGCTGCGGGACCGTCCACCCGCTGGCCGGCGGCGTCCTCGACCTGACCGCCCCCGAGGAGGGCAAGGACACCGAGGACTTCCTGCGCAGGCTCTCGGAGATCCCGACCATGGGACTGTTCTACGAGGCCCTCGCCCGGCCCGCCTTCCTGCGGATCTCCGGCTCGAACTGGGGCGGCGAGGTGTCGCGGGCCGCCGAGGACGCGTACATCGCCTCGCACGTGCGCCCGGTGGAGGGACCGGTGCTCGACCTCGGGGCCGGGGCCGGGAGCTGGACCGCGGTGCTGGCCGAGGCCGTCGGCCCGGAGCGCGTCATCGCGCTCGACGTGAACCCCGCGATGCTGGCCCTGCTGCACAGCCGGCTGCCGAAGGTGGCCTCGGTGCTCGCCGGCGCGGACGACCTGCCGTTCGACGACGCGTCGCTCGGCGCCGTGATGTGCTGGAACGCCCTCCAGGCGTTCCCCGACGACGCGCCCGCCGCGATCGCCGAGGTGGGCCGGTGCCTGCGCCCGGGCGGCACCTTCACGATCATGACGTTCCGGATGTCGGAGGACCCCGTCGCCCGCTACTTCCAGCGGTGCCACCACCTGCCGCAGCACACCGAGGGGCTGCGCCTGTTCGACGTCGCCGAGCTCCGGCGGTGGCTGAGCGCGGCGGGCCTGGTGGTGCGCGAGGAGTGGTCCCCGGGCACCTTCGTCTTCCTCACCGCCGAGAAGGCCGGAGGACCGGCGTGACCACGGTGAACGTGCGCGACCCCGGTCTCGCCCTGCCCGGGTCGCCCGCCTACGACGCCGCGACGGCCGTCTTCAACCTGGCCGCCCCGGCCGAGCCGGCCGCCGCGCTGACCGCGCGGACGGTCGACGAGGTACGCGGCGCGATCGGCCACGCGGCCGCGACCGGGCGGCGGGTACGGGTGCACGCCACCGGGCACGCGTCCGCCGCCGTCCGCCCGATGCGCGGGTCGGTGCTGATCAGGACGCGCCTGGACGGCGGCGTGGAGGTCGACGTACGGCGGCGGGTGGCCCGGGTCCCCGCGGGGACTCTGTGGGGCGAGGTGGTCGAGGCCGCGGCCCGGCACGGACTGGCGGCGCCGCACGGCTCGTCGGCGACCGTGGGGGTGGTCGGCTACCTGCTCAGGGGAGGCCTCAGCTTCTACGGCCGCGCCGTCGGGCTGGCGGTCAACCGCGTCCGCGCGATCGAACTCGTCACGGCGGACGGCGAGCACCGCCGGACCGACGCCACGCTCGACCCCGAGCTGTTCTGGGCGCTGCGGGGCGGCGGCGGCGGTTTCGGCGTCGTCACCGCGGTCGAGGTCGAGCTCTTCCCCGCCGACCTGGTGATCACGGGTGCGGCGTTCTGGCCCGCCGCCCACGCCCGGCGCGTCCTCGACCTGTGGCGGCGGTGGACGCTCGACGCGCCGCCGGAGGCGACGACGTCGCTGCGGGTGATGAACCTGCCGCCGCTGCCCGGGGTCCCGCCCGCCCTGGCCGCCGGCCCGGTGGTCTGCGTGGACGGCGCGATCCTCGCCGCGCGGGGCCCGGCGGCCGCGCGGAGCGTGGCCGAGGACCTGCTCGGGCCCCTGCGGTCGGTGGCCGAGCCGGTGCTCGACACCTGGCAGGAGGCCACTCCCGCCGCGGTGCCCGGGGTCCACATGGACCCGGCCGACCCGGTCCCGGTCGTCGGCGACCACATGCTGCTGGACGAGCTCGGCGACGACGGCGCCGAGGCGTTCCTCGGCGCCGTCGGGCCGGGCAGCGGCTCCCCCCTGGTCGTCGCGGGGCTGCGGCAGCTCGGCGGCGCGTTCGCGGTCCCCGATCCGGCCGGCGGCGCGCTGAACCACCTGCCCGCCCGCTACTCCTACGCGGGCTCGGGCCCGCCGCTCGGGCCGGTGACGCCGCAGGCGCTGAGGGACCACTGCGCGAAGGTGCGCGCCGCGCTGTCCCCGTGGGACACCGGCACGACCGTCCCGTCGTTCGTGGAGAGCTTCGACCAGCCCCAGGGCCACCTCGGCCACGACGAGGTGCGGCGGGCCGACCTGGTGCGCCTGCGGGTCGACCCGGACGGCCTGTTCCGCGACGACATCGCGCCGGGCGCCACCACCCTGCGCTGAGACCCGGGCGCACGCGGCCCGCGACGAAGGCGGCCGGACCTCGGTCCGGCCGCCTTCCGTTCGCGCCTTTTCTCAGCCGTTGAGCAGGCCGTTCCTGGGGAAGCGCAGCTCCTCGAAGCCGCTGAGGTCGGGGGTGGTCCAGCCGTCCAGGTCGTACTCGGACAGGCACTCGTCGACGAACGCCTTGTAGCCGTCCACCTGACCGTTGGCGAGCTGGCCGAGCAGCAGCTCCACCCGCGTGTTCTCGTGGTTGCCCGCGTAGTTGCGCTCGTACAGCTCGTGCCGGCCGCCGAACTCGGTGCCGACCGCGTCCCACAACAGCTTCATGACCTTGGCCCGCTCGACCGCGTCGGCGCCGTTGGAGCCGCGCAGATACCTGTCGAGGTACGGCCGGACGTCGGGGTTCTTGAAGTCGTCCGCGCTCGAGTTGATGTAGATGAGCCCGCTGGCGACGTCCTGCTGCACGATCTCCTTCACCCGCGGGTACCCGACCTGCATGAACCAGCGGTAGGCCAGGCCGTACTGGGGGTTGGGCAGCAGCGCGCCGTTCTTCCACGGCACGGGGTTGCGCGCGGCGGCGTCCGACAGGGCCCAGAACAGGTTGCGCCAGGCGAGGACCTCCCCCAGCCTGCTCTGCACCCCCCGGAAGTCGGCCGTTCCGGTGATCTCCAGGGCCTTGGCGAGCAGGCCCGCGATGAACTCCAGCTTGACGGCCAGGCGGGTGCAGCCGTGGAAGGTGAACCGCTCGATGAACCCGGAGTGCCCGCTGAACATCTGGACCTTGGCCAGGTCCCCGTAGATGAACACGTTCTCCCAGGGGATGAGCACCTTGTCCAGCACGAGGATCGTGTCGTTCTCGTCGAGCCGGGACGACAGCGGATAGTCGAACGGGCTGCCCATCACGGCGGCGGTGGCCGAGTAGGACGGCCGGCAGATGAGCTTCATGCCGGGGGCGCCCATGGGCACGGTGGCGACCAGGGCGAACTTGCGGTCCTTGATGGGCAGGCCGTAGTGGGCGATGAAGTTGTAGTGGGTCAGGGCCGAGGCGGTCGCGACGACCTTGGCGCCGCTGACCACGACGCCCGCGTCGGTCTCCCGCTCCACGTGGACGAAGACGTCCGCGACCTCGTCGACCGAGCGGCTGCGGTCCACCGGGGGATGCACGATCGCGTGGTTCCAGTAGAGGACCTTCTCCTGGGACTCCCGGTACCAGCGCCTGGCGTTGTCGGCGAACGGCTCGTAGAAGTCCGCGTTGGCGCCGAGCGTGCCGAGGAAGGACGCCTTGTAGTCCGGGCTGCGCCCCATCCAGCCGTAGCTCAGCCGGGCCCAGGTCGCGATCGCCCGCTGGTCGGCGACGAGGTCGTCCACGCTGCGCGGGGTGGTGAAGAACCGGTGGGTGTAGCCGTCGCCGCCGGCGTCGCAGGGGGCGGTCAGCGCCTCGCGGCGGTCCGGGTCGTGCAGGGCGTCGTACAGTCGCGCCGTCATCCGTACCGGGTTGCGGAAGGCGGGGTGCGTGGTGACGTCCTTGACGCGGTCGCCGTAGAGGTAGATCTCGCGGTCGTCGCGCAGGCTTTCCACGTACTCGTCGCCGGTCAGCGGCCGGGAACCGGCGGGCTGGCTGTCGGTCATCGGGCTTCTCCCTCTTCTCGCAACTCGACTCCTGGGTGGGTCCTGCTTGAGGTGGCGGCGCCGCGTCGCGGGGACGCGGGGAAGGAGCCGGGAGCGCCCGCGCGTCAGCGGAACGGGAACCGGAAGCCGGAGCGCTCGGTGGACGGCGCCTCCCCCGGCCGGGGGCGGGCGTTGCGCATTCCGCTGTGCGACCGATGCTGTCACCGCCCGGCGCGCGGGGCTTCTTCCAGGCTGCGGTCCTGCCGCTCATCACCCCGCTGACGAGGCACGACGACGCCCGGTGGGCAATCGAGAAGGTGCACGACGCAACCGCGGGTGCGACCTTCGGGATGGGGTGGCACGGCATGCGCCGCCCGAGATTCCACGGGAGGAAGAGTTGCTGACGACCGAGGTTCCGACGCGGGAACAGCTTGTTCGCCGCGCCAGCGACATCGCTCCGGTTCTGCGCGGCCACGCGGCCTGGGCGGAGGAGCACCGCCGCATCCACGACGAGTCGATCGAGGCGCTCGCCGACGCCGGCGTGTTCAAGCTGCGGGTGCCGGCCCGGTACGGCGGTTACGAGGCCGACACGCGCACCCTGGCCGACGTGGCCGCCGAGCTCGGCAGGGCCGACGGCTCGACGTCCTGGGTGGCCTCCGTCTACTGGATCCCCACCTGGATGACCTGCCTGTTCCCCGACGAGGTGCAAGACGAGGTCTTCTCCACCCCCGACGTCCGGGTGTGCGGCACGCTGAGCCCGACGGGCACGGCCGTCCCCACCGACGGCGGCGTCGTGCTCAACGGCAGGTGGGGGTTCATCAGCGGCGCCCTGCACAGCCACTGGCAGGAGATCGTCGCCATCCACATCCCGCAGGACGGCGAGCCGTACCCGGTCATGACGCTGGTCCCGATGTCGGACCTGCAGGTGGTGGACGACTGGCACACCTCCGGGCTCCGGGGGACGGGCAGCGTCACCACGGTGGCCGAGAACGTGTTCGTCCCCTCGTCGCGGGTGCTGCCCCTGCCGGCGATCCTGGAGGGCCAGGGCGCCTCGGTGAGCAACGCCGGCAGGCCCGCCTACCGCGCGCCGCTGCTGCCGGTCGCCTCCGCGTCCTCGGTCGGCACGGTCCTCGGCCTGGCGAGGGCGGCGCAGGACGCGTTCTTCCAGCGGCTGCCGCAGCGGAAGATCACCTACACCGGGTACGCGAGCCAGGCCGAGGCGCCGCTGACCCACCTGCAGACGGCCGACGCGGCCATGAAGATCGACGAGGCCTTCTTCCACGCCCACCGGCTGACCGGCCTGGTCGACGGCAAGGGCGCGGACGGGACGCCGTGGTCGCTGGAGGAGCGGGTCAGGGCCCGCGCCGACATGGGCGCCGTGTGCCGGCTCGGCAAGGAGGCCGTCGACATCCTGGCCCTCGCCAGCGGCGGCTCGTCCGTCTACACCGACCAGCCGATCCAGCGGATCGCCCGTGACGTCCAGGCGATCAACCTGCACGCCCTGATGCACCCCGACACCAACGCCGAGCTGTACGGGCGGATCCTGTGCGGCCTCGGGCCGGACACCCTCTACGTCTGACCGGCCGGCCCCCCGTTCCCCCTCCGACGAAGGATCGTGACATGACCATCACCGAAACCTCCCCGACCACCGCCGGCCCCACCGCCGAGGACAGGGCCGCGGTCGCCGCCGTTCCCCAGCGCATCGTGGCGGCGTGGGCCGCCCACGACGGCGACGCCTTCGCCGGCGTCTTCGCCGAGGACGGCACGATGATCCTCCCCGGCGTCTACCGCAAGGGCCGCGCCGAGATCGCCGCCTTCATGAGCGCCGCCTTCAGCGGCCCCTACAAGGGCACCCAGGTGACCGGCACGCCTCTCGACGTCGTCTTCCACGGCCCCGACACCGCCGTACTGATCACCACGGGCGGCGTGCTCGGCCCCGGGGAGACCGAGGTCGCCGACGAGCGGGCCATCCGGGCCTCGTGGATCGTCGTCAGGCGGGACGGGCAGTGGAGCCTCGCCGCCTACCAGAACAGCCCCCGCGACGCGGCCTGACCGGCGCGGTGGAGAGCGAGGAGGTGACCGCCATGGGCGGCAATGTCGGTGACCGCGCGGTGGTGCTCGGCGGGAGCATGGCGGGCCTGCTGGCCGCGCGCGTGCTCTCGGAGTCGTACGGCGAGGTTCTGGTGGTGGACCGGGACGAGCTGGGCGAATCGACCGCCGCCCGGCGCGGCGTCCCGCAGGGACGTCACGTGCACGGGCTGCTCGCCCGGGGCCAGCAGATCCTGGAGGAGCTGTTCCCCGGGTTCACCGGGGACGCGGTCGCGGCCGGCATCCCCACGGGCGACCTCGGCGAGCTCCGGTGGTACTTCAACGGAGTACGGCTGGAGCCCGCCCCGACCGGGCTCGTGTGCGTGTCGGCGGCCCGGCCCGTGCTGGAGAGCCGCGTGCGGGCCCGGGTGGCCGCCCTGCCGGGCGTGCGGTTCGTGGATCGGTGCGACATCACCGGGCTGACCACGACTCCCGACCGCCGGCGGGTCACCGGGGTCCGGGTGCACCACCACGGCGGCTCCCCGGAGACGCTGGAGGCCGACCTCGTCGTCGACGCGACCGGCCGCGGTTCCCGCACGCCGGTGTGGCTGGAGGAGTTCGGTTACCGCCGCCCGGAGGAGGAGCGGATCAGGATCGACCTCACCTACACGACCCGGCACTACCGCCTGCCGGACGAGGGCGTGCTGAACGGCGACCTGTCCATCAACCCCGTCTCCTCCCCCTCGCACCCCCGCGGCGCGTTCTTCTCCCGCATCGAGGACGGCCGGTGCGTGCTGTCGCTCACCGGCGTCCTCGGCGACGCGGCGCCGGCCGAGCCCGAGGGTTTCCTCGACTTCGTCCGGTCGCTCCCGGTTCCGGACGTCTACGAGGTCATCAAGGACGCCGAGCCGCTCGACGACCCGGTCTCCTTCCGCTACCCCGCCAGCGTGCGGCGCCACTACGAGAGGCTGCCGGACTTCCCCGACCGGCTGCTCGTGCTCGGCGACGCGGCGTGCAGCTTCAACCCGGTGTACGGCCAGGGCATGACCGTCGCCGCCCTCGAGGCGCTGACGCTGCGCTCCCACCTGGCCGAGGGGGCGCCGCCCCGCCCGCAGCGCTTCCTCAAGGACATCGCCGCCGTCATCGACGTGCCGTGGAACATCTCGGCCGGCGGGGACCTCGCGTTCCCCCAGATCGAGGCCCCCCGGCCGCTGATGGTGCGGATGATGAACGCGTACATGGCCCGGCTGCAGGCGGCGGCGACCCGCGACGGCGCGGTCACCCGGACCTTCATGCGGGTGGCCGGGCTGGTGGACCCGCCGCAGGCGCTGATGGCCCCCGGCATGATGCTGCGGGTGCTGAAGTCGGGCGGCAGTCCCGCGGCTCCGGCGGCGTCCCGGCCTGCGGTGCCCGCCGCGGCGCGGCGCTGACCGGATCCCGGCGCCGAAGAGCCGCTCCCGCCGACGGCGGGAGCGGCTCTTGTGTTCGCCCCATCAGGCTCGTGTGGTGGCCGATCAGGCTCTTGCGCCGCCCGATCGGGCTCTTGCGCCGCCCGATCGGGCTCTTGCGCCGCCCGATCAGCCGACGCCGAACCTCGCGCGGGCGAGCTCGCGGTTGGCGAGACTCGACAGGAAGACGGCCAGGCCCGCGTGGCTGTGCAGCGTGGACATGTCGCGCCACACCCGCTCGATGCGCTCGCCCTGCCGCACGGAGCTCGATCCCGCCGTGGGGAACAGGTGGCCCTCCACGGCCCGCCAGCAGAGCCGGACGACCTCGCGGCTGATCGTCGCCAGCCGCAGCTCGCGTTCCCGGGTGAACGCGGAGGGCCCGCGCTCGCAGGTCTCCCGCCACTGGCGTACGGCGTCGGTCATGGCCGCCTCCGCCGTGGCGATCATCGCGCTGGCCTCGCCGTACCGGAACTGGTAGTCGGGGTCCTCGGTCCTGCTGACGATCGGGAAGAACGTCGTCGTCCTGCTCCGCATCAGGTCCTCGTACGCGTCGAGGGCGCCCTGGGCCATGCCGACGGCCAGCGCGCCCAGCTCGAGCAGCATGAAGCTGAGCGGGCCGCCGCCGTACTGCGGGTTGGCGTGCAGGGCGAGACCCGGCGTGCCGCCGGTGACCGTCACCTGGCTGAGATGGGCGCCGAGCGTGAGGTGGTCGGGGACGAAGGCGTTCTCGATGGAGATGCTGTGCGAGCCGCTCCCCCGCAGCCCGAGCTGCTGCCCCCAGTCGTCCAGGCGCCGCCACTGGTCGCGGGACACGACGAACAGCATGGGCGCCGGCGGCTCCCCCTCCCGGGCGGGGACGAGGGTGTGGCCGAGGAAGTGGGTGGCGTAGGGCGCTCCGGAGCAGTAGTTCCAGACGCCGTCGAGCACCCAGCCGCCCTCGGTGCGCTCGGCCTTGCCGGCGGGCGCGACCGTGGCGGGGCAGATGAAGTCGCCGCCGGCGAACAACTCGGCCTGGGCCGGCTCGGGGAACAGCGTGGCCACCGCGAGCGCGTGCGCGGCGCCGAACAGGTACATCCAGCCGGTCGAGGGGCAGCCGCGGGCCAGCGCGGTCGAGACCCGCATGAAGGTGTCGACCCCGAACTCGTAACCGCCGTACCGCCGGGGAACCAGCAGCCGGTAGAAGCCGGCCTCGGCGAACCGCCGGTGCGTGTCCTCCGCGTAGTAGGTGCGCTCCTCGGTCTCGGCCTGGCGCGCGACCAGGGCCGAGGCGATCGCCTCGGCCCTGGCTACGACGTCCTCGGGCGTGAGACCGGGCTCGGGCGGGCTGGCCGGGGCCCGATCTGCGACACGAGTGACAACTGTCATTGGTTGCGGCCCTCCGTCTCGGATGATGGGCTGGGGGACACCTCCAGCGTCACACCCGTCGTCGTGGCCGCGCATCTCTCCGATTGCCGGGTCTGACGCGCGCGCGGACGCACGTCAGGGGACCAGCGCGGGGGTCTCGCTCCTCTCCTCGGGTCCGGCGGCCGCCGCGCCGTCCTCGGCCGCGAGCCTGCTCGGCCACCAGATGCGCCGCCCGAAGTCCAGGTTGAGCGCGGTGACGAGCACCGAGCGCACGACGAGGGTGTCCAGCAGCACGCCCAGGGCCACCGCGAAGCCCAGCTCGACGAAGAACACCAGGGGCAGGCTCGCCAGCACCGCGAACGTGCCGGCGAGCACCACGCCCGCCGACGTGATGACGCCGCCGGTCGCCGCCAGCCCGGTGAGCGCCCCCTGGCGGGTCCCCCGCAGCCGGGCCTCCTCACGCACGCGGTGCATGAGGAAGATGTTGTAGTCGATGCCGAGCGCCACCAGGAAGACGAACACCAGCAGCGTGAACCCGCCGCCCTCGCCGTTGAAGCCCAGCAGGTGCTCGAACACCAGGACGCTGACCCCGAGCGCGGCCGAGAACGACAGGACGACGGTGGCCATGAGCAGGATCGGCGCCACGACCGCCCGCAGCAGCAGGCCGAGGATCACCAGGACGACCAGCAGGACCAGCGGGATGACGAGCCTGTCGTCGTGGCTGTAGGCCTCGCTCATGTCCAGCGCGAGCGCCGTCTGGCCGCCGACCTTCGCCTCCGCGCCCGGAACCGCGCGCACCGCCTCCCGGACCCGCTCGACGGTCGCCTGGGCGGCGTCGCTGTCGGGCTGGTCCCTGAGAGTGCCCTCCAGGCGTACCAGTCCGTCCTTCACCACCGGCTCGCCGACCTCGGCGATGCCGTCCGCGCCGGCGACGGCCGTCCGCAGCGCGGAGGCGGCCTCGGCCTTCCCGATCACCACGACCGGCTGGCCCACGCCCGCCGTGTAGTGCCTCCCCAGCGCCTCCTGCCCGGCGACGGAGTCCGGCCGGTTGACGAACGAGTCCTCGGCCGACAGCCCGCCCGCGTCCAGCCAGGTGAGCCCGAGCGACATGGCGCCGAGGACGAGCACGGTCGCGATCCAGACGGGACGGGGCCTGCGGCCGATGGCGCGGCCCAGGCGGGCCCAAAGTCCGGCGGCGGACGGCTCGGCCGAGCCGAGACGCGGCTTGACCGGCCAGAAGATCCAGCGCCCGAAGATCACGAGCAGGGCCGGCAGCAATGTGATCATCACGATCAGGGCGACGACGACGCCGATGGCGGTCACCGGGCCGAGCCCCGCCGTGGAGTTCATCTGCGCGAACAGCAGGCACAGCATGCCGATCGCCACGGTGGCCGCGCTCGCGACGATCGCCGGGACGGCCCTGCGCAGGGCGACGGCCATGGCCTGGTGCCGGTCGGCGTGCCGGCGCAGTTCCTCGCGGTAGCGGGCGACGAGCAGCAACGCGTAGTCGGTGCCCGCCCCGAACACCAGCACGGTCAGGATCCCGGCGCTCTGCCCGTTCACGGTGAGGCCGGTGTTCTCGGCGACGAGGTAGATCACGCCCTGGGCGGCCGTCAGCGCCAGGCCCGCGGCCATGACCGGCAGCAGCCACAGCACCGGGCTGCGGTAGGTGAACAGCAGGATCAGGATCACGACGACGATCGTCGCCATCAGCAGCCTGCCGTCGATGCTGGCGAACGCCGCGTTGTTGTCGGCCGTGACGCCCGCCGGGCCGGCGACGTGCACGCTGAGCCCGCCGCTCCCGCTCCCGACGACGTCGCGGATCGCGTCGACCCTGGTGCCGATCTTGTCCCAGCCGTCGCCGGCCATGTCCAGCGGGACGACCACCTGCAGCGCCTGGCCGTCGGCCGCGGGAATCGGGCCGGCCACCTGTCCGGTCACCCCGTCGACCCGGGACAGGCCGCCCAGGTCGGCGGCCGCCTTCGCCCGGTCGGCCTCGGTGATGCCCGACGTGCGTTCGTACACGACGACCGCGGGGCTGACCTCGGCCGTCTGGAATCTCCGCTGCAGTTCGATCACCTGCGTGGCCTCGGCGTCGCCGGGGAGCCACTGGGCCGCGTCGTTCTGCTGGATGCCGCTCAGTTTCCCGGCCAGCGGCCCGGCCGATGCGACGATCGCCAGCCATACGATGACGACCGCCCATTTCGTCCAGCGTCCGCATACCAGGCGTGCGGCGCCGCTCACCCCACTCATTGGATTCCTCCCGGATGTGAAATAGCCGCTTGCGGCAGTGCCTGCAAACGCTAATGGAATTCACCCGGGCGCGGTTCTCGGAAATTGCTTTTCTTGTTTCGGGGAACCGCGCGCCGGATGAATGCGTATCCCCGTGTGAGCGGTGCCTGCCGCGGACGGATCCGCGGCGCTCTCAGTGGGCGGCGCCCACCGCGACGGCCGCGGTCAGCCGGACCGGAAGCGCGCGATGACCGTTCATGATGAAGGTCGGCAGCGGCTGGAGGTCCTCGGCGGCCACGGCGAGGCTCAGGTCGGGGAACCGCTCGAACAGGCTCGACAGGCCGATCTTCGCCACCAGCCGGGCCACGGACGCCCCCAGGCAGTAGTGCGGGCCGTAGCCGAAGGAGAGGTGCTCCTTGTCGGACCGCAGGACGTCGAAGCGGTCCGCGCCGGCCCCGTGCAGGGCCGGGTCCCGCCCCACGGCGCTGTAGTTGACCAGGATGGGGTCGCCCTTGGGGATGGTCACGTCGTCGAACTCGATGTCCTCGACCGCGTACCGCAGCGGCAGGTGCGCCAGCGGCGACTCCACGCGCAGGACCTCGTCGATGACGTCGTCCCAGGTGGCCGCGCCGGACCTGACGAGCTCGAGCTGCTCCGGGTGGCGGAGCAGCGCGGTGATTGCGTTGTCGAAGAAGTTGATCGTCGTCTCCGACCCCGCGCCGAGAATGGCGAAGATCGTGTCGGTCAGCTCCTGCTCGGACAGGCGCGAGCCGTCCTCGTCCCGGGCCGCGATCAGGTCGCTGGTGATGTCCTCCCCCGGCTCACGCCGCTTGGCGGCGATGAGCTCGGCCATCGCGCCACGCCATCCCTGCAGCACGGCCTGCGCCTGCTCCGGGGTGACGGTGGTGTCCACCATCATGTCGATGACCTTCGCCGTCTTGGCCCGGGCGTCCTCGGACATGCCGATCAGGTCGGCCACCAGCCGGGCCGGCAGGGGGTAGGCGAACCGCTCGCGCAGGTCGACCACCTCGCCCGGCCCGGCGGCCGCCAGCCCGTCGAGCAGTTCCTCGGTCAGCTGCACGATGCGGGGCCGGATGGCCTCGGTGCGCCGCGGCGTGAACGCCTTGCCGACCAGCCTCCGCAGCCGGACGTGGTCCTTGCCGTACGCGGTGACCATGTTGTCCATGGCCACCCAGCTGATCATCTCCCAGTCCGGCGGGATCTCGCCGTTGATGAACGCCGGCCAGTGGTTGCGGGCGCTCTTGGTCACGTTGGGGTCGGTCAGCACCCTCCTGATCGCGGCGTGGCTGTTGATCGACCACGCGACGATCCCGCCCGGCAGCTCGACCTGCACGGCCGAACCCTGCGCCCGCAGGACGTCGGCCTCGGCGTGGATGTCGCGTCCGGTGGTGTCGAGTGCGAAGGGGCAGCGTTTGTCCATTGATATCTCCAGGATCGCTTGACCTGCCGGGCATGCCGACGCCGGCGCGGGACTGACAGAAGGAAAACGGCGAGGTCGGGCATAAGACCGTGAGCCGCCGACCACCGGATGAGAAGGACGTTTTTTCGGCGACAACTCTTATGCGGTTAATAGTGCGTTTTATTTGTCAGATCGGGCATCTTCCCGCGTGCGCTCGCGACGGAGTCAGCGGGCCAGGGCCGCGAACTGACCGGGGGCGCGTCCGGCCCCGGCCGGTCCCCGGTACGCCTGGGCGATGTCCAGCCAGCGGTCCGCCTCGTCGCCGACCGCGGTGACCGCCACGTCGTCCCTGTGCCGCCGCCGGGTCACCAGCAGGCAGAAGTCGAGCGCGGGCCCGCTGACGCGGTTCTCGGCGTCCTGCGGCCCGTACGCCCAGAGCTCGCCGGAAGGGGCGGTGATCTCGAAACGGAACTCGGCCGCCGGCGGCGTCAGACCACGGCTGAGATAGCCGAAGTCCCGCGTGAGCACCGCGAAGACGACGAGGTGGGCGAGGCCCTCGGACCACTGCGGGTCCACCCCCAGCGCGTCGGCGATGTCCTGCCCGTGGGCGAACTGCTCCATGACGCCCGCGCACGCCAGCACGACCGGCGGCAGCGGATTGACCAGCCAGGGCACGGTCTGTCCCGCGGGCACCGCGGCCAGGGCCCTGTTCACCCACTCGCGCTCGGCCCGCCAGCGGCCCAGCAGCACCTCGGGCGTGTCGTTCTCGTACTGCTTGAGCGCGGCGTTCACCGCGCCGTCGAAGTCGTTCTTCGCCGCCGCGGTCATCGCCTCGAAGGCCGCCGCGTCACTCGCGGCGGTGGCGGCCAGCCGGAAGATGAAGGCGAGGTGGGCGATCTGGTCGGCGATCGTCCAGCCGGGCGCGGGGGTGGGCAGTCTCCACTGGTCCGCGTCGAGTCCTGCCACCAGGCGGTCCAGCTTGGCGCCTTCCGTGGCGAGATCCCTGAGCACGGTCTGCACGTCGGTCATGGGACGGTCCTTCCGTTACGGGTCGTGTGGAGCACGGGTTCCGGACCGGCGATCCAGGCGCCGGCGGTGCGGGCGGCGGCGAGACTCGCCCAGGAGGTCAGCTCGACGAGGGCCCGGTCGCCGGGGTCGGTACGCCGGAAACCGGCGATCACCTGGTGGTCGACCTGGTAGGACGCCAGCGCCGTGAGCAGGGCCAGCCGCCCGGCGGGGCGGCACTCCTCCGGCAGGGCGCGGACGCGGTCCTCGGCCCATGCGCGGCTCGGCCCGGCCGGCTCTCCGTCCCACTCGGCGAGCGCGGCGGAGACCAGCTCGCGCACCGGCTCGGGCACCGCGCGGCGGCCCGCCTCCTCGACCGCCGCGGCGGCCTGCGCGAACGCGCCGGTGAGGTGCGGCGCGCCGGCCGCCCACGACAGCTCCGCGGGCAGCGGCGCGGCGGGCAGCAGATCCAGCGACAGGCCCGGCCGCGCCGCCCTGCGGGCCGTGGTGCTCATCACCAGTCCGAACAGCCGCATCAGGCCGGGCCGGGCCCGCGCGGGCACGTCGGGCGGCAGCGGCGACTCGCCGAGGAAGACGTTCACCATCCGGTTGAGGTAGTGGAAGGTGACGGCGACCGCGACCAGTTCGGCGTTCTCCTCCGGAGTCCGACGCGGGAGCCGTACGGCGGTGGACCGCCGGCCGAGTCCGCGCGCCCACTGCGCGATCTCGCGGACCTCGGGGTCGCGGATGTCGCCGATGCGGTCGGCGGCGATCTCGGCGGCGTATCTGCCGCGCGTCAGGCCGCGCAGCGTCGCGCCGTGCACGTCCGCGCAGTAGGGGCAGCGGTTGGCGGCCGAGACGGCGGCCGCCACGACCTCTCGCAGCGACCGCGGGACGGCTCCGGCGGCGAGCAGCGACTCCCGCAGCATCGTCCAGCAGGCCGCCAGGGACCGCGGCGCGGGCGAGTGCAGGATCACCGGCGGCGCCAGCATGCCGAAGTCCTGTTCCAGTTGCCCGTAGACCCGGCGGACCAGGCCCGTCGCGGTGGCCGGCGACACGGGGGTGACGTGCCCGACCTGCGCGAGCGAGCCCGGCAGTGTGGCCTTGGTGAGGATCGCGCCCATCGTCGCCTCCCCTACTTCCGGGTCAGGCTGGGGAGCAGGTCGGCCACACCGCGGCGTCCGCTGGTGGAGCCGTCCGGGGCCGGGGCGCCGTAGGCGACCTCCACGCCCCGCTCCCGCGCCGCGCGTACGATGCCGGGGATCGCGCGCTCGGCGAGCGCCGCGATGGTCATGGCGGGGTTGACGGTCAGCGCGGTCGGCACGGCCGAGCCGTCGGTGACGAAGATGCCGGGGTGGCCCCGCAGCTCGTTGCGGTCGTCCAGGGCGGACGTGGCGGGGTCGTCGCCCATCCGGCAGGACGCCAGCGGATGCACCGTGTAGGCGCCGACGACGTCGTTCGTCCAGGCGGTCACCTCGGCCAGGCCGTCGCGTTCGAGGATGTCCTTGACCTCGGCGTCCGCCATGGCCCAGGCCCGGAGCGTGGTCTCGGCCGGGTCGTAGCGCAGCCTGCCGATGCCGAGCATCTGCTGGGAGATCCGGTCGGCGTTGCCGGCCGCCGGCGGCGGCCCGAAGACGCCCTCGTTCGCGTCTTCGATCATCTGGAAGATGATCAGCCAGGACTGCCAGCGGCTGAGCATCTCCTTCTTCCGCGCCCCGAACCAGCTCGGGCCGCCCGCGGCGTCCGCCACCTGGGCGAGGATCGTGCCGAGCCCCGGCGGGAAGTACAGCTGCTCCAGGGAGTAACGGGTGAACTCGGGCAGCGATCCGTCGAGCCTGTCCCAGTTGGCGACGGTGGGGCCCTTGCCGATCTGGTTGGCCGCGTAGGCCAGGCCGTCCTCCCGGGTCAGGCCCAGCACCTCGCGGACCCGGTCCTCGTTGAGCACGGCGGTGTTGAGACGCTCCCCGTTGCCCGAGAAGTACCGCCCCACGCCGTGCGGCATCCGGCCCAGCGAGGGCTCGCTGCGCTGCAGGATGACCGGCGTGGCTCCGGCCCCGGCGGCGAGCACGACGATCTTGGCGTCGATCGCCCCGCCCTCGCCGCGGACCCGGTAGTCCTCCTCGTCGATGATGTCGTAGTGAACCCGGTAGGAGCCGTCGTGGTTGCGCTCGATGCGCTGCACCTCGTGCAGCGGCCGGATTCGAGCGCCGTGGGCGAGGGCCGCGGGCAGGTAGTTGAGCAGCAGCGACTGCTTGGCGTCGAACCGGCAGCCGGCCATCATCCAGTTGCAGTTGACGCAGTGGTCGCGGTCCACCGCGGCGGGGACGGGGTTGGCCGTACGGCCGGCGTGGTCGCAGGCGGCCGCCCACAGCCCGCCGGCGTAGGTGACGTCGTTCCAGTCCTGCTTCGTGATCGGGATCGACTCGGCGACCCGGTCGTACCAGGGGTCGAGCGTGTCGCGGCTGACCGACGCCGGCCACACCCGCCGGCCGAGACCGGTCTGCTTGTCGAAGACGAACCGCGGGGCGCGGGGCATCGCGGCGAAGTAGACCACGCTGCCGCCGCCCACGCAGTTGCCGCCGAGGATGCTCATGCCGTCGCCCACGACGAAGTCGAAGATCCTCGTGTACGACGACCCGAGCATGAAGTCGTGCTCGAAGTCCTTGGCGGTCAGCCACGGCCCGCGCTCCAGGATCACGACCTTCGCGCCGCCGGCGGCGAGGTGATAGGCGGCGATGGCGCCGCCGAAGCCGCTTCCGACCACGAGGACGTCCGTACGCTCTGTGCTGGTCATGCGGGGCTCCCTGAGGGGGTCGTGTCCGGGTGCAGGCGGGCCAGCGGCCGGCCGTACGAGAACGCGGGGAACCGCCACAGGCCGCCGGGGCCGGGCCTGGTGATCCCCATCGCGGCCAGCCCGGGGTGGCCCGCGGCGATCGCCTCGGCGGTGTGCATGTGGGCCGCGGAGTCGTAGGCCATGTTGCTGAACAGCGTGAGAAGGACCCAGAAGGCCTTTTCGGGGTGACCGGGAGCGACGAGCCGTCGCACCAGCTCGGTGCGGTGCGCGTACGGCAACGCGACGAACGGCGGCACCGAGGGGTCCGGATCCAGGCCCGTCTCGGCGGCGTACTCGCGGGCGTGGTCGTTCAGCAGGCGGACGTAGTCGTCCAGTCCCTCGCTGATCCCGGTGGCGTCCCACTCCATCAGCTCGAGGGCGCCGGCCTGGACGGCACCGCCCCCGGCGGCCGCCCCGGCCACGGCCCGGTCGCCCGGATGCCTCTTCTCCCCGGGGACGATCGTGTCCGCGAAGGCTTCCAATGTCATCGTCCGGGTCTGCTCTTCCGCTGGGGTTCGCGACGGCATGGACGTTCCCTCACCTCTCGTTTTCGGCTCAGGGTCGTGTCCATCGTCAGGGCGGGCGGAATGCCGCGCATCTTCCCCGTTGCCGTTCGAGGACGCGCCTGCGGAATTCGTCCACCCTTTTCGCGGCAGGAAGCGGTCATCGCGCGTGCAGGTTGCTGACTCGGAATGGAATGTTCAGTAAGCCTGACTGTCAGCAAAATGATTCTTGTCCGCACAACGAGGCCGACAAGAAAGGGACTGACAATGAAGGCCGTGCGCAACGTGAGC
>NZ_JBDJAW010000041.1 GCF_039649665.1 Microbispora sp. ZYX-F-249
ACCACAAGATTACCAGGGCCCGGCACTGCCATGACCCGGTTCGAGAACAACGCCCCCCATCGCGGGAGCTATTCCCGCAGGTCAACGACCAGATGGAAGTTCCGCGCCAGCGCGTACGCTCCAACGGCATCGACCTCGGGCTTCATTCCCGTCACGAGTCGCGCACGCGCTCAGGGGTAGAGGGCCGGACGTGCTAGGACTTGATCCACCTTGCGCGGCCTTGCCAAGAAGAAGGGGTAGGAACGGGACGTGATTCGACAGGGGTTCCCTCGTGCCCTGATCGTGCTGGCCGGCACCGCTGCCGCGGTGATCACTCTCGCCGGCGTCCAGGCGGTGGGCTCCATCGTCGGCCCGGTCGTCCTGGCTCTGACCCTCGTCATCGCCGTCTCCCCGGTGCGCGGGTGGCTGGCCCGGCGCAAAGCCCCGGTGTGGCTGCAGGTCGCCGTCCCCCTCGCCGTGGTGCTCCTGGTCCTGCTCGGCATGGTCGCGATCCTCAGTCTCGCCGCCGCGCAACTCGCCATCCTGGCTCCTACGTACGCGGACCAGTTCAACGCGATGGTGGCCGACCTCCAGCAGTGGGCGGCGGGCCTCGGCTACGGCAGCGAGCAGCTCAACAAGGCGCTTTCCTCGCTCGATCCCGGCAAGTTCATCGGCGTCGCCCAGAGCGTGCTGAGCAGCCTGCTTGGAGTGCTGTCGAGCCTGTTCCTGATCGTCGTGCTGCTGCTGGCCATGAGCCTCGACGCCCCCGTGTTCGCCCGGATCGTGGACGCCGCCTCGGCCGAACGGCCCGCGCTCGCCCGCGCGCTCAAGACCTTCACCTACAAGACCCGCCGCTACCTGATCGTCTCGACCGTCTTCGGCCTCATCTGCTCGGTCCTGGACATCACCGCGCTGTACGTGCTGGGCGTGCCGCTCCCGCTGCTGTGGGGAGTGCTCGCCCTCATCACGAACTACATCCCCAACATCGGCTTCATCCTGGGCCTCATCCCGCCGGCGCTCCTCGGACTGCTGGAGGGTGGGCCCAAGACCATGCTGCTGGTGATCGTGGCCTACATGGCGATCAACGTGGTGATCCAGTCGTTCATCCAGCCGAAGTTCCTGGGCGACGCGGTGGGGTTGTCGACCACGGTCACGTTCCTGTCCCTGATCGTCTGGGCATGGGTGCTCGGGCCGCTCGGCGCGCTGCTGGCGATCCCGCTGAGCCTGCTCGTGCGTGCCCTGCTCGTCGACAGCGATCCGAACGGCACCTGGGCCGCCGCGCTCATCTCCGGGCGGTTACCCGAACACGCTTCGGGGTCCGGCGCCGACCCACAGCCGGAGCAGTCCGAACCTCGGTGAGACGTTCGGCCGCTGTGATCAGCTTCGCAGCCGTTCGACGCCTATCACTCGTGCGGCCTCCGCCTCTGTGGCCGCACGGACCTCGACGAACCCGTTCTCGTTACGCAGGATCGTGACGATCCCGGTGAGCAGCGTCCTGCGGCCGACACGGTCGCGGGCGACGACCTCCCGGCCGACCGACAGGACATCGGCATGGTCGTTCTCGTCGGCGGCCCAGACCCAGGCACGGCCGCTGAAGCCGGCGTCGGGCCCGATCGGGACGGTGCGGACGCCGGTCTCCTCCAGTCGCAGCGTGGGCTCCCAGCCGGGGTTGAGTTCTCTTCCGATGCGCCGGTTCACCCGCAACCGCGTCACGTACCGCTCGAGCTCCGGCTGCGACCACGACCCGATGCCGGGGGGCGGGTTGCCGAGCATGTCCATACCCAGGTCGTTCAGTGCCTCGTCGAGACGCCGTCTCGATTCGCGCGTCTCCCGGAGCGTGGTGCGGCGGCCTTCACCGTCGTCGCCCGGCACGCCTACGAACGGGTGAGGCCGTCGGATCACGATCGGGACCGCGGCCGCGGATCGTGGCGATGACCGCAGCGCGGGCCACTCCTCCGGCCGCGGCGGGGTGGAACGAGGGTCGAGCGGAAGCACCTCACGCATCCTGTTCGCGGTCTGGCCGTCCGCCTCGGGCTCGGAGCGCAGGGCCGGGCCGACCGCGTCGGCCACCGGCCAGAACCGCAGCAACCACGCCTCCTCGACGGCCTCGGGCATGCTCTCGTCGCCGTCGGCCGGTTCCGTACGGACCGGTCCGGCATAGGCCCGCAGGCCGTAGGCGAAGAACGGCGGCCCCAGCAGCAGCCGCTGCCCCGACGGGGCGTTCATGAGGCCGCGCAGCTCGACGATGCCGCCCGGACTCAGAAACAGGACCTGCCCGGCCTCGGTCCAGGGCCGGCCGGGCAGGGGAGGCTCGGCGTCCCACGCCTCCATCCGTACGCGTGCCCGCCGTGCCCACGCCTGGCTGGTGACGCCGGCCTGGCCCAGTGCGACCCGGCCTGGCTCGGCCCACAGGGCGCCGGCCGCCGCTTCCGGTCCGGCGTGGGTGCCGAGGCCGGATGCGTCCACGAGGTCGAAACGGCCGTGGGAGATCGGCACCTCGTCCTCGACGGCTCGGATCACTTCGGCCATTCCGGTCCTCCAGCGGCGATCGACGCGTGCGAGTGGAGACGCTAGCGGCCATGAGGGACATTTCCGGTGAACGCCTGCCTGGGGGGCCGTCGGACCGTCCTCGACACGGGACGGTTCGCGGGTGCCGCGGAGCGCTCCGGCTTAGGGTCTGAGCATGCGGCGATGGGACAACGACGAGCGGTTCACCGGGATCGCGGACGCCTCGGCGATGGAGCCGCAGGTCTCCGCCCTGCTTGACGCGATGGCACGGGACGGATGGGTGACGGAGCAACCCGAGGCGCACCTGCTCCCCCACCTGCGCCGGGCGTGCGGGCCGGAGTGGCTGCTGACCGGCGAACGCCTGCTCGACGACGGCGTTTACGAGGTGACGGTGTCACTGGCCGGCGACAGAGAGGGCGTCCACGTGCACCGTGACGTGATACGGCTGCTGTCGGCGATCGCCGAGAGCGTCTTCTTCGTACGGCAGGCCGCGCCGGGCGTGTTCGAGTGCGTCACCGGAGTGCTCGACGGGGACCCGCCCGGGTTCGCGAGCCACGGTCACATGGTCCGCCTCATCGTGACCTGATCGGCCCCTTCCAGCGGTGGAAGGGGCGCGGGCTCAGGTGGCGGGAATGCTCTCCTTCTCCTCCGTGCTAGGCGCCGGTGCGGTCTCCGTGTGCCTGCGCCGCCACGGGATGGCCGCGATCAGCAGCGGGAACAGCACCAGCGAGCTGATCGCCCAGGGCGCGTGCAGCTCGCCCCACTTGGGCCCGTGGAACTGCGTGAGCACGATGTATCCGATCGCCGCCCACAGCGAACTGCCGAGGATCGCGGGCCAGGCCCAGCGGGTGGGCCGGGCGACCAGGAACGGCATGAACCACAGCAGGTACTGCGCGCCGAGACGCGGTGTGAAGACCATGAAGGACAGCAGGATGGCGATCGTGACGTCGACCGGGTCGGCCCTGCGCCACCAGATCAGGCACGCGACGATCGCGGCGTAGATCATGTACTGGCCGATCCTCGCCGGGGTCGGGTCGAGGTTCCAGTTGCCGCCGCTGACCAGGGCGGTCCAGCCCCAGTCGCCCGTGATCGGGCGTACGTCGCTGGGGCGCAGCCCGATGGTGTTGAGGACCTCGGGCAGCTGCCGCCATTCGGTCCAGCCGCCGATCGGGAGCGTCAGCAGGAAGAACACCGGCGAGACGCCGACGGCTACCAGCGAGACGAGGCGGCTGCGCAGCCCCGGCAGGAGCATGAGCAGGGCCGGCACGAGGATCACCGGCCAGCTCTTCGCACAGAGCGCGAGCCCCATGAGCAGGCCCGCCCAGACGGCCCGGCCCGTCGCCGCGCGGTCCTCCTCCGACGGGTGCACGATGCGCCGCACGATCTCGCCCGGCGGGATCCAGGGCAGCGGCAGGTCGCGGTTCGCGAGCCGCACACTGGCCCACGGCAGCGGCACGGGCCGCCGCCAGTCGCCGGGGCCGCGCGCCACGACGTACGCCGCGACGCCGAAGACCAGGGAGACCGGCTCGACCTGGCCGTGCACGGAGGCGACGAGGATCGCGAGGGGGTTGCAGGCGTACTGGAAGGCGCGCAGCTTCTCGCTCCGTCCCCCGGCCAGCTTGCCGACCAGCGGGATCAGCACGATGTCGGCGACGACGGTGACGATGCGGCCGGCGTACTCCCAAGGGATGCCGATCCACAGCAGCAGGCCGTACATGTACGGGATCGTCGGGAGGAAGTGCCATCCGCCGTTGCTCTCGAGCACCGGATCGCGGTGGTCCAGGATCGCCACACCGGCGGGCTGGAAGCTGTTGACGTAGTCGACCGGCTGCCACTGGGTGTCCCGGGCCGACAAGATCATGATCAGCACGCGTACGGCGATGCCGAGCGTGAGCGTGACGGCCAGGGAGGGCCGCCAGCCCTTCCATTGGGCGACGAGCGCGAGCGCGACGCCGGCGACGAGGACGATGCTGGTGGGGATCGCGTATTCCATGACGGTGCCAAGACTGCCTGACGAACGGCACCACAGGCGACTCGATCCCGGATTCGGTGACCACGCCGTCGCGATCCGTCACGATTCGAGGTATTGTGACCACGGAGCGTTACATCCAGGAGACTTCGATGAAAATTCGCCTGTGGATCACCCTTGCCGTGGCCATGATCGTTGGAATGCTGATCGGCCTGCTCGCCCCGACGCATGGAGGCGACCGGTCCGACGGTTAGGGGGGTCGTCCCCGCCGGACCGGCCGCCTGCTCGTGGGCGCCCGGCTCGAAGCGGCGCGCGTTCACGCCCGCGGCCGGGACGCGGTCCGTCATGCGGTGCGTCGCAGGGGCCTCATACAGCGCGTCACCCGGTGCGTTCGCGCCCGCGCCGCGGATGCCGTGCGGCGACGGCGAGGAATCCGGTCCGGCGGGCCGTGCCCGGATCCCTCTTCACCGTCGGTGCGACGCGGGTCAGAAGCCCGCGGTGACCCGGGTGAAGTCCCAGTCGTTCTGCGCGATGCCGCTGCAGTTCGACACCACGCCACCGCCCGGGCAGCCGCGGTCGCGGTTGACCGACCAGAAGGCGAGCCGGCCCAGGCCCTTCGACTTGGCCCAGTCACGGATCTGCGTCCAGGTGGACAGCGATGTCAACTCCTGCTGGTCGGACAGGCCGTTCATGCCCGAGATGCCCATGTGCGCGTACGCCTGGGCGTCGCTCCAGCCCCAGGCCGCCTTGAGCGCGTTCTTCAGGCCCTCGGACGCGTTGACCGTGTTCTGGTACATGTTCGCGCCGCCGCCGAAGTCGAACGGCATGATCGTGTAGTTGTCGATGTTGACGCCGAGCGCCTTCGACTGGTTGATCAGGCGCGTGCCCCACCAGCTCGGGCCGGTCGTGCTGGTGCCGAAGGTGACGACGACCTTGACGTTCGGGTTGTTCTGCTTGACGATCTTCAGTCCGCCGAGGATGCGGTCCTGGACGGCCTCGTTCTCGAACTCGTCGCTGTTCTCGATGTCGAAGTCGACCGCGGCCGGGTTGTAGGCGTTGATGACCTGCTGGACGGCCGAGGCGAAGGCGGACGAGCTGGAGCAGTTGGGGCCGAGCTTGTTGCCGGACCAGCCGCCGAAGGAGATCTGGACGTTGCCGCCCGCGGCCTTGATCTGCGAGATCGCGGTGGCGTCAGGGCTGCCGGACAGCGGGCGGGAGCCGTCCCACGCCGGGGTGCAGCCGCCGCCGGAGAGCATGAAGGCCATCGTGAACTGCTTGACCCCGGTGGCGTTCATGACCGTGGCCGGGTTCGGCGGGTTGCCCCAGCCCTCGTACAGGTACGGCGCGCCGGGGAGCTTCCCGCCGCTCTGGGGGCAGCCCGTGGTCGTGCCGGTCACCGCACCGCTCGCCGCGGACTCGCCGTTCGAGTTGTACGCCTTGACCGTGTACGTGTGGGTGGTGCAGGTGCCGAGGCCGGAGATCGTGGCGCTGGTGCCGCCGACCGTGGCCTTGACCGAGGTGCCCTCGTAGACCCGGTAGCCGGTCACGGTGCCGCTCGACGCACCCCAGGACAGCGAGATCGACGCGTTCGTGGTGCCGGTGACCGACGGGTTGCCCGGCTTGCCGGGCGCACCCGCGGGCTGTGTCGGCGACGGGCTCGGCGACGGGTCGCCGCCACCGCTGACCTGCTTCCACAGCGCCGGGACGATCGGCGGCTCCCAGCCGGTCAGCGACGTGTGCGCCTGGATGCACTCGTAGTCGGCGCCGTTGTAGGTCACCCGGGCGCCGACGGCGTACCAGGTGTTCGGGGCCCAGGCCGGGTAGGCCAGCATGACCACGCTGTTCGGGGCCGCCGAGGCGGACGCGGCCGTTCCCGCGACCAGTCCGGCGACGGCCAGGAGGAGGGAGGCCAGCAGGGCGACCAGCGCCCTGGTGTGCCGGCCCGTACCGAAGCGAAGCTGCATTCTTCCTCGCAATGGTGGTTGGGGGGTGGGTGGGGGGATCAATCCAGGGCGTCGAGAAACGCCCTGTGGGAGCGGGAGAATTCGGAGCCCGTGTACCTGTCCCAGTTGACGGACCAGGCCATGAGGCCGCGCAGGCCGGGGAAGACGCCGTGCGGCCGGTAGGAGCCGCAGCCCGTCCCCTTCGCCAGGCAGCCGAAGGCGCTGCGCACCTCGGCCGTCGTGGTGTAGCCGTTGCCGGCGTACGGCGCGGCGGGCAGGCCGATCGCGACCTGGTCGGGACGCAGCGGCGGGAAGGTCGCGCCCCCGGCCACGGGGAAGCCGGTGAGCAGCATGTCGGTCATGGCGACGTGGAAGTCGGCCACGCCCATCGTGTGGTACTGGTTGTCGAGACCCATGATCGGCCCGGAGTTGTAGTCCTGGACGTGCAGCAGCGTGAGGTCGTCACGCAACGCGTGGATCACGGGCAGGTACGCCCCGGAGCGGGCGTCGGCCGTGCCGCTGCGGCCCGGGCCGTAGAACTGGTAGCCGAGCTGGACGAAGAACGTCTCGGGGGCCATGGTGAGCGTGAACTTCGCGCCATACCTGGCCTTGAGCGACCGGATCGCGGAGATGAGGTTCACGACCACCGGTGTCGTCGGGTTGCGGAAGTCGGTGTCGCCGGGGTTCAGCGACAGCGAGTGGCCCTCGAAGTCGATGTCCAGGCCGTCCAGGCCGTACCTGTCGATGATCGCGGCGACCGACCGGACGAACGTGTCCCGGGCGGCGGTGGTGGTGAGCTGGACGATCCCGTTCTGGCCGCCGATGGAGATCAGCACCTTCTTGCCGGCCGCCTGTTTCGCGCGGATGGCCGCGGCGAACTCGGCGTCGCTCTCGACGTTCGGGCACTCGGCGGCCGGGCAGCGGGTGAACCGGATGTCGCCGGAGGTCGGCGAGGTCGGCTCGCCGAAGGCCAGGTCGATGATGTCCCACGCGTCGGGGACGTCGGCCATCCGGACGTAACCGGAGCCGTTGGCGAACGAGGCGTGCAGGTAGCCCGCCATGAGCCGCTTCCCGCCCGGCGGCGGGGGCGTGGGCGAGACGGACGGCGAGGGCGACGGGGACGGGCTCGCCGAGGGCGACGCCGACGGAGACGGGGACGGGGAGGGAGACGGCGAGGCCGGGGCGCCGGGACCGTCGAGGACGACGTCGTCGGCGTAGTAGGCGCCCTGGCCGTACCAGCCGTTGACGTAGATCGTCACACTCGTGGTGGACGACCCCGTCGTGAACGACGTGGACAGTTGCGACCAGGACGCTCCCGGCGACGCCCACGTCTGGGCGTTCACGCCGGCGCCGGTCGCGCCCAAGAACACGTAGTTCCCCCGCACCCACGCCGACAGCGCGTACGTCGTGGACGGCTTGACCGTGATCGTCTGCTCGCACCGGGCGTAGTCACTGCCGGCCGGGGTCGCGGACAGGGCCCTCGACCCGCCGTGGACCGGGCTCGGCACCGCCTGCGCCGTGGATGCGCACGTCCAGCCCGACAGGCCCGACTCGAACCCCGGATTGGCGGCGATGTTCGCGGCACGGGCCGGTCCGGTGAACGCCGGCGTGAGCAGGCCGGCGAAGGCGACGGACGCCGCCGCGCCGAGGCCGATGAGCTTCTTCATGTGCGTCATCCCGTGTACGAAGCGAAGATCTTGGAGAACTCGTAGGGCGACTGGGGGACGTTGGTGCAGGCGTAGAGCGCGCCGGTGCAGGCGTTGCGGTCGCGGGTCGTCTCCCAGAAGGCCAGCAGGCCGAGGTGCCTGTCCTTGGCGAAGGCGACGAGCTGACGGGCGTCGTCCTGGTTGTAGATCCGGCCGTCGTCGTTTCGGCCGAGCATCGGCGTTACCCCGACCATCCGCCACACCTGCGCGTCGGACAGGCTGGGATACAGGCTCTTGAGCTGGCCGAAGGTGCTGCCGGCCGCCTGGACCGCCGCGTCGCCGTAGTCGACGGACTGGTAGTAGTCCATGGCCATGACGTTGACGGTGTCGAGCCTGACCCCGGCGTCGCGGGCGGACCGCACCACGTTGAGGCCGTCGGCGGTCAGGCCGTTCGGCAGGACGGGCAGGGTGAGGGAGATCTTCAGGTCGGGGTGGGCCTGCTGCAGCCGGGCGAGCGCCTGGGATCGGCGGGCGATGGACGCGGGCTCGGCCGCCGCCGATCCCTCGATGTCGAGGTCGATGTATTTCAGGTCATAGGCGGTGACGACGGCGTCGTACTCGGTGACCAGCGCGTTCACGTCCGTGCACGCCTGGGCGAGCTCGATGCCGGTCGCGCCGCCGAAGGACACCTTGACGTCCCCGCCGCCGGCCCTGATGGCGTCGATCTGGTCCTTCGCCCATTTCTGCCGCGGGTCGTACGCGTTGAACCACATGGCCTTGCAGCCCGACGCGGTGACGAACGCGAGAGTGAAGCTCTTCAGGCCGGACGCCGCGGCCATCGCGGGCAGGCTCGGGGTCGGCCAGGCGCCCATGTCCACGTACGGCGCGGTGCGCAGGGCGCCGGGCGCGGGCGGCGGCGGGCTGGGAGAGGTGCTGGGGGACGCGCTCGGTGACGGGGACGGCGAGGTCGAGACGCCGTCGCACGGGCCGCCGTTCAGCCGGCAGTTCACCGGTTTGCCGGGCCCGCTGTTCACCCAGCCGAACGTCGCCGAGGCACCGGGGGCCAAGACGCCGTTGTACTCGCGGTTCCTGAACGTGTAGTGGTCGCCGGAACGCGTCATCAGCGCGTCCCAGTAGGACCCGGCCGTCGAGCCGGCGGGGAGGTCGAACTCGACCGTCCAGCCGGAGAGCGCGGAGGTCCCCGTGTTGGTGACGGTGTAGCGGCCCTGGTAACCGGAGCCCCAGTCGGAGTCGGCGGAGAAGACGGCCTTGACCGTCGCGGCCTCGGCGGGCAGCGCGACGAGAGCGAGCGCGACTGCGGCCATCGCGGCGAGCGCCCGCCAGACGTGCTTGATCTGCATGGACACAACCTCTGTCGGGGGGTGAACGGGGAGGTCATGGAATCCGTACGGCCGGCGCCTGACGGAGGCGGCCGATCAGAACGGCACCGGCCGTACGGCACTCAAGGGCGTCTGGTGACGGGACGCGGAGGGGAAGAGGCTAGAGGTGAGGAAGGGCCATCGTCGGCTCCCGGGTCGTTCTTTTAGGAAAGTTTCCTAAGAGTTGTACGGATCGTAGCTTCGCGGTCGCGGGTTCACAAGACCCAATTCGACAGCGTTCCTAACGAACCTTGTCATCGCTGGTCGGCGCGCGATGACGTGTTATGCGCGCGTTAAGGGTCGACTGGCTGTCCGTTAAGGCGGTTATGTCCCTGCGGCACGCTCACCAGCGGTTTCACCGCACTCGGCGCCGCGCGGCGGGAGGCGGGGCGCGGGCGCGAGGGTCCCGGCGGGACGGGCGCCGGCGGCCAAGCGCGGCCAGCGCGGGAGTGGAGCCGGGGCCGCGCGGGCCAATGGCGCGGGTTACGGGCCGAGGCTGGATAGTCACGGCAGCACAAGCCGAGGCGGTGCGGGCCGGGCCGCACGCCCGGGCAGCGGAGTGGGCAGCGCGGGCGGTGCCGGATCAGCGCAGGACGGCCCCCTCACGGACGGCGTGCCGGCCGTCCCTCTGCACGTTGACGAAGTCGACGAGGCCGACCAGCCTCTCCAGTTCGAACCCGGCGTCAATGCGGTCCGGGTCGGCGGGGAGGTAGACCGTGAGCAGATAGTGGCGGCCCGTGGCCGCGCCGAGCGCGTCGAGTTGCGCGCGGAACTCGGTCAGCAGGGCCGTCAGGTTCCGCCTGTCGTCGACGCTGCTGTGGTTGCCCAGGTGCCCCTTGCCGCCGGGCCACTCCCAGTCGACGTCGATGCCGTCGAAGACGCCGGCCGCGCTGCCCGGCCCGCCCCTGCCGCCGGCCCCCGGCAGGTCGCCCCTGATGTACGCGTCGAGACACGACTTGACGAACCTCTGCCGGCCGGCGGCGGTCCGCGCGACGTCGGAGAAGTACTTGGAATACGTCCAGCCGCCGATCGAGATCAGCGTCTTCAGGCCGGGGTGGCGGGCCTTCAGCTTCTTCAGCTGGTTGAAGTTCCCGGCGAGCGGGGCGTCGGGGGGATCGGCCACGCCGTCCAGCGACTCGGCGGCCGTGAAGCCACGCTGGTAGTCGGCCCAGGCGTCCCCCGCGCCGTCGCCCTGGTCGGGGTCGTTCGGGTCGGGTGCCAGCGGCCGGGTGACCCCGGTGAGACAGGTCAGCGATGCGGGGTCGATGTTCGCGAACGCGTAGAGGACGTGGGTCAGCCTGCCCGCCAGCCCGCCGGTCTCGAGGTCGCGCACGGTGGACGTCGCGCCGTACGCGCCGCGCTGCGCGACGTACCCGACCCTGATGCGGCCCGGCGAGGGGGACGGCGACGGCGTGACGGTCACCGTGACCGTCACCTCCGGCACGGGAACGGCGTTCTGCACCGTCACGGCGTGCGCGGTCGCGGCATGCGCGGTGCCCGCTTGCGCCATTCCTGCTTGTGCGGTTGCGGCTTGTGCCGTTGCGGCTTGTGCGGCGCCTGCTTGCGCGGGGGCGACCGCTGCCCGCGCCGGCGCGGGGGCGGCCCGCGGTGCCACGACCCGTGACCTGGCCTGGCTGACGGCCGTCGTGCCGGTCTCGGTGGCGCGGGCCGGGCCGTACCAGGCGACGAACAACGAGGACAGCAGGGCGCTCAGGACCACGACGGTGAAGGCGCCACGCGTGATCGCTCCCATGGTGGGCTCCGAACAGTGACGAGCCTCCGCGACGAGGCACGGAGGCGGAAAGAGGAATGCCGCGGGAGCGTAGTGACGTCACCGCCGGACCGACAAGCAGCGGAGTCTTAAGCCGGGATTATGCGTGGCTCATGTCGCAGGTGGGCGCGTTCCATCGGCACCACCTGCGCATACCCATGGTGCCGCCCTTCTCTGCAAGTTTCACCCCTCGCCCTCGTTCACCGGCTGCCAGCGTCGTGCCAGTCCCGTGCCAGTCCCGTGCCAGCGCGGGCGGCGAACGTCGGAGCATGACGTACGCGATTGAGGCCCACGGTCTCGTGAAGAGATACGGCGGCAAGGCCGCGCTGGCGGGGGTCGACCTCGCCGCGCCGCCGGGCACGGTGCTCGGCGTGCTCGGCCCGAACGGCGCGGGCAAGACCACCGCGGTCCGGATCCTCGCCACGCTCGTCTCCCCCGACGCGGGGCGGGCGGCCGTCGGCGGGCACGACGTGGTGAAGGCCCCGGCGGAGGTGCGGAGGCTGATCGGGCTGACCGGCCAGTACGCGTCGGTGGACGAGAAGCTGACCGGGCGGCAGAACCTGGTGATGACCGGGCGGCTTCTCGGCATGAGCCGGGCCGCGGCCCGGGGCAGAGCGGCGGCGCTGCTCGGGGAGTTCGGGCTGGAGGACGCCGCCGACCGGGCCGCGGGGTCGTACTCGGGCGGCATGCGGCGACGGCTCGACCTGGCCGTCAGCCTGGTCGGACGGCCGTCGATCGTCTTCATGGACGAGCCGACGACCGGCCTCGACCCACGCGCCAGGGCGGACCTGTGGCGCATCGTGCGCGAGCAGGTGGCGGGCGGGGCGACCGTGCTGCTCACGACGCAGTACCTGGAGGAGGCCGACCAGCTCGCCGACGACATCGTGCTCATCGACCACGGCGAGGTGGCCGCGAGGGGAACGCCGGGCGAGCTGAAGGCCAGGGCGGGCGACCGGCGGCTGGAGGTACGGCCCGAGCGCGACGCGGAGAAGGCGGAGTCGATCCTCGCCGAGGTCACCGGGCTGGCCCCGCATCGCGGGGAGAACGGGCTGCTCAGCGTGCCGCTGCGGGACCCGGCGGTGACCCTGGCCGTGTTCCGGCGGCTGGAGGAGGCCGGCGTCCCTCTCGCCGAGCACGCCGTCCGCAGGCCCACGCTCGACGAGGCGTTCCTCGCCATCACAGACACCACGACCTCGGGGAGGACGCGATGACCGTCGCACCCGCCGGGACACCGGCACCACCGGCCGACCGCGTCCACGGGGACGCGATGACCGCCGTACCGTCCACGAGCGGGCGCCGGGGCGCGCTCGCGCAGGGCATGACGCTCGCGTGGCGGAGCCTGGTGCCGCTCGGGAACCAGCCCGGCCGGCTCGTCCAGTTCCTGCTTCAGCCGATCTTCATGGTCCTGGTGTTCGTCCTGATGTTCGGGGCCATGTCCGGCGACCCCGGGCACGCCGCGCGCTATCTGATGCCCGGCGTGCTCACCCAGGTGTCCCTGATGTCGACGATCACCACGGGCATGAACCTCGCCGAGGACATCGGCAACGGCGTGTTCGACCGGTTCCGGGCCATGCCGATCGCCCGCTCGGCCCCGCTGGTCGGCCGGGTCGCCGCCGACGCGCTGACGACGACGGTGACCATCGTGGTGGCCCTGATCGCCGGGATCGCCGCCGGGTTCCGGATCACGGCTCCACCCGCGGAGGCGCTGGCCGGCCTCGTCCTCCTGCTGCTGTTCACGCTGGCGCTGAGCTGGGTGTCGGCCTGGCTCGGGCTCAAAGCCAGGTCCGTCGCCTCGATGCAGGGCATGGCGACCGCCGTGCTGCTGCCGCTGACGTTCGGCAGCAGCGCGTTCATCCCCCCGGCCAACCTGCCGGGCGTGCTGCGCTGGTGGTCGTCGGTCAACCCGGTCTCGCACCTGGCCGACGCCGTCCGCGCCCTGCTCACCGGCGCTCCCGTGGGTGCCCACGCCTGGGTCACGCTGGCCTGGGCCGCCGCCGTGACCGTGTGCTTCGTCCCGCTCGCCGTACGCGCCTACACCCGGAGGATTCGATGAACGCCCAGGACGGCAGCCCCGCGAGCCCCGTCCCGGCCGTGCCCGTCCCCATCCCCGTCCCCGTACCCGGCTGGGCCCGCGACCTCCCGCCCGGCCGGGACGTGTGGACGCCCATGCGTGACGGCGTACGGCTGGCCGCGACCGTCTGGCTGCCCGAGCCCCGGGGGCGGCATCCCGTCCTGCTGGCCAGGACCCCCTACGGCAGGGCGCCCTACGGCCCGGGCCTGCGGCTCGACGTCGCCCGGCTGCTGTCGGCGGGGTACGCGGTGATGGTGCAGGACGTGCGCGGCACCGGCGAGTCCGAGGGCGACCTGCGGTTCCTCACCGGGGAGGCCGCCGACGGGCACGACACGGTGGCCTGGGCCGCGCGCCGGCCGTGGTGCGACGGGCAAGTCGGCATGTTCGGCGACTCCTACCTCGGGATCGCCCAGCTCCTCGCCGCGAGCGAACGGCCGTACGGGCTGCGGGCCGTCGCGCCCTCCGTCTGCCCCGCCGGGCTGCACGACGTGGTGTACGCCGGCGGCGTCCTCAGGCTGGGTGTCGTCCTCCCGGTCCTGACGACCGTTCTCGGGCCCCTGCAAAGGGCACGCGACGCACGGCGTGAACCGGGAGCAGACGCGGCCGCCCCGGCGGCCCGGCTCGACGAGATGCTCCGGCGCCTTCCCGTCGACGACCAGCCGGAGATCGCCGGTCTCTTCCCTTCTACGCCGACTGGCTCGCGCACCCCGACCCGTCCGACGAGCTGTGGCGGGACGCCGGCCTGGAGGCGCGCTGCGCCACCATCGAGGTGCCGGCGCTGCTGTCCACCGGGTGGTACGACTACTTCCGCGACAGCACCATCCGCACCTACCGGGCGCTCCGCGACAGGGCCCGCCTCGTCGTCGGCCCGTGGTCGCACGCCCTTCGCGAGCGGACGCCGGCGGGGCGCGACCATGGCGAGCGGGCGAGCGCGGAGGCCGTCGACTGGACGGGCCTCCACCTCGACTGGTTCGGCCACTGGATGCGCGGCACTCGGCCGACGGACGACGCGAGGGTCCGGGTGTTCGTCACCGGCGCCCGCGAGTGGCGGGCGATGGCCGGCTGGCCTCCGGAGAGCGAGGCCGTCCGCTACCACCTGGGCGACGGCGGAACGCTCGGGCCGGAGGCGACGCGGTGCGCCTCCTTCCTGTCCGACCCCGATGATCCCGTCCCGACCATGGGCGGCGACTTGCTGGAGTTCCTCCCGCCGGGGCCGGGGCCGGTGGACCAGCGGCCCCTCGCCGGGCGGGCCGACGTGCTGCGCCACACGACCGGGCCGCTGCCGTCGCCGCTGGAGGTCATGGGGGCGGCCGAACTGGTGGTGACCGCCGAGTCCGACGCGGCGTGCTTCACGGTCACCGGCAAGCTCGTGGACGTGTGCCCGGACGGCCGGGAGGAGATCCTCGTGGACGGCGTCGCCGGGGTCGCGGGCGGCGGCGGGCGGCCGGAAGAGGTCCGGCTCCTCCTCGGCGATCTCGCCCACGTCTTCGGGGCGGGACACCGGGTGCGGGTGGAGGTCGCGGGGTCGAACTTCCCCAAGTACGCCCGGCATCCCGGCCCGGCGCGGATCACGATCGGCGCGCCGTCCTACCTGCTGCTGCCGGTGGCAGGAAGGCCGAGGTCCTCGCGCGACGCCGTACGGCCGCGCTCGTAGGCGGCGTCGAAGGCCGGGCCCGCCGCCTCGCGCGCCGCCGTCAGCGCCTCGGCGGCCTCGGCGTCCGCCCGCCAGCCCCGGTGCGCGGCGTCGGCCGCGCCGAAGAGCACCGCCGCACGCTGCGCGTCCTCCCCGGTGAGGGCGATCACGGCCAGCCCGGCCAGCACGCTCGCGAGGACCGGCGGGTCGGGGGCGGCGCCGAGGGCTTCCAGCGCCTCGTGATGACGCGCCAGCGCGCTGTCGAGGTCGCCCCCGGCCAGCAGCGTCCTGCCGTACTCGGCGTACGCCGACGCGAGCAACTGCGGGATGGTGAGGTGTTCCCGCAGCAGGGCCAGGGCCTTCTCGTACGCCGCGGCCGCGTCGTCGAGATCGCCCATGCTCCGCGCCAGCTTCGCCTCGCCCATGCTCACCTGCGCGAGCGCGTACGGCGAGACCGTGCCGGACACGTGCGAGCGGGCGGCCGCGACGTCCGCCGCCGCGCCCGCGATGTCGCCCGCCCGCAGCCGCAGCTCCGCCATGCGGGTCAGCGTGGAGATCGTGTCGTCCGCGCTGACCCATCCTTCGGTGAGCCCGGCGAGTTCGTCGATCAGGCCGGCGGTCGGGGCGCCCCGGCCGGCGCGGAGGGTGGCGAGGGTGAGCAGGGCCTCGCTGAGCCCCCAGCGCTCCCCCAGCGCCCGGAATGCGCGCACCGCCTCCTCGACGTCCCGTTCGCCGTCGCCCGGCAGGCCGAGCGAGCCGCCTCTGATCATCAGCGCCGAGCCGGCCAGCCAGGGATCGTCCGAGCCGGCGTACGCGTCGAGCAGCGCGGCCGCCTCCTCCCTGCGCCCGGCCATCGCCGTCACGACCGCCCGCAGGATCAGAAGCATCGGATGCACCGGCCCCTCGCGCCGGGCCGCCTCGACGAGGTCGCCGAACTCGCGGCGGATCTCCTCCAGCCGGGCGGGCTCCAGCCAGATCGTGCCGAGCCGGGTGACCGTGACCGCGAACCGGCACCCGGCGTAGGCGCGCACCAGCCCGGCCGGCGGCTCGGGGACGAGGCCGAGGACCTGCCCGGCCCAGGCGGCCGCGTGCGCGCGATGGCCGCGCAGCCACCAGTACCAGCTCAGCGCGCCGCACAGGCGCAGCGCTGTCTCCGCCTCGCGGGCGTCGACGGCCCAGCGCAGGGCGGCGTTCAGGTTGTCCTGCTCGGCCGTGAGCCTGGCCATCCACTCCAGCTGCCCGGCTCCGCGCAGGCGCGGCTCGGCCTCCTCCGCGAGCCGCAGGAAGTGCGCCGCGTGCCCGCGCCGGTAGCGGCCGAGCTCGCCCGTGTCCGTCAGCCGCCGCAACGCGTACGCGCGGATCGTCTCCAGCATCCGGAACCGGCCGTCGCCCGTCGTCTCCAGCAGGGACTTGTCGACCAGGGACGGCAGCACCGCCACCACGTCGAGCCCGTCGCCCCCGCATACCGGCTCCGCGTCGTCCAGCGTGACGCCGCCGGCGAAGACCGCGAGCCGTTCCGCCAGCGTCCTCTCCTCGGGCGTGAGCAGGTCCCAGCTCCACTCGACGACCGCGCTCAGCGTCCGGTGCCGCGGCAGGGCCGTACGGCTCCCGCCCGTCAGCAGGCGGAACCGGTCGTCGAGCCGGGCCGCGAGCCGCTCCGGGCCGAGCGCCCTGATGCGCGCCGCGGCCAGTTCGATGGCCAGCGGCATCCCGTCGAGGCGGCGGCAGATAGTGACGACGTGCGGAGTCGTGTGCTCGTCGAGGGCGAAGCCGGGGCTCACCGCGCGGGCGCGGTCCACCAGGAGGCGTACGGCGGGGTGCCGGCCCGCCTCGTCGGGGGTGACGCCCTCCGGGGGCAGGCCGAGGGGCGGGATTGGGGCGAGCGTCTCCCCCGGCACGCCGAGCGGCTCGCGGCTGGTCGCCAGCACGCGCACACCCGGGCAGCGGCGCAGCACGAGCTCGGCCAGGCCCGCCGCGGCGTCGATCACGTGCTCGCAGTTGTCGAGGACGAGCAGCAGTTCGCGCCCGGAGAGGGAGGCGGCGAGGCGTTCCGCCGGGTCCTGCGGGTCGCGCCGCCAGTCTCCGTCCACGCGGGGTTCGGCGTCGGCGCCCAGCGCTTCGAGCACGGCCCGCACGACGTCCGCGGGATCCGTCAGGGGAGCCAGCTCGGCCAGCCACGCGCCCTCGCCCCACCCGTTCCCGCCCCACCCGCTCTCGCCCCACGCGTTCCCGCCGTACCCGTCCGCCTCGGAGCCGCCCACCCCGGCGGCGCCACTCCCGGCGGTGCTTTCTCCGGCTGCCCGGTTCCCGGCGGCGCCGTTCCCGGCGGCGCGCAGGGCGGTCTCGACAGCCAGGCGCGTCTTGCCCGCTCCCCCCGGCCCGACGACCGTGACCAGCCGGGAGTCGCGCAGCAGGGCCGAAAGGCGGGCGACCTCCTCCTCGCGGCCCACGAACGTCGTCGGCGGCGCCCACACTCTGCCCCCGCGCCGGCCCGTGCCGCTGACGGTGCCGCTGGGGTTGTCCCTTCCGGCGTCCCCGCCGGTGTCGCCCACGCCGCCGGCGACGGCATCGGCGGCGCCGTGCGAGCGACGTGCGTGCGGGGCGGGGCCCGCGGCGGGCGCCGCCGTGACTCGCCCGCGTAGCACGTCGAGGTGGGCGGCCCGCAGCTCCGGGCCCGGATCGACGCCGAGTTCGTCCGAGAGCGCCCGCCGGACCCGCTCGAACAGGGCCAGCGCCGCCGCCTGCCTGCCCGAGCGCGCGAGCGCGCGCATCGCCAGCGCGGACAGCCGCTCCCGCAGCGGGTGGGCGGCCACCTCTGCCGACAGGTCCACCTCACGGCCCGCCGCGAGATACGCGGCGGCACGGGCCTCGACCACGGCCAGCCGCCGCTCCTCCAACCGGGTGGCCGCGGCCGCCAGATACGGCGTCCCGTGCAGACCGGCCAGTGCGGGGCCGCGCCACAACGCCAGCGCCTCGTCCAGCTCCCCGCACACGACGTCGGCGTCCGCCGCGTCGTCCGGCACCGTCCCCGTCGCGTACGGCAGGGTCAGCCGCATGAACTCGTGGGCGTCGACCCGCGCCGGGTCGACGTCGAGCACGTATCCTCCGTCGCGCCACACGACCGCACCGGGCCGCCCCAGCGCGGCGCGCAGGCGTTTCACCAGTGTCTGCAGGGCGTTCGCGGCGTTGACCGGCGGGTCGTCCGCCCACAGCGCGTCCACGAGCCGGTCGGCCCGGACGAGACCGCCGGGCCGCAGGGCCAGCACGGCCAGCAGCGCGCGCACCCGCGCCCCCGCGACGGCGGCCGGAGCCCCGTCGTCACCGAGGACCTCGAGCGCGCCGAGGAGACGAACCCGCACGGCGGTCCATCCTGCCAGCCGCCGGCGCGCGGGCGCGGGGCGGCCGCGCACCGTCCCACCCCCCGGCCGCCCGGGACGGCCGCCTCAGACTGCGCCGACCAGGGTGATGACGCCCGCCCCCACCAGGGCGAACGCCCACATCCTGTCGAGGTTGAACCAGGCCCGCCGCAGGACGGCGACGCCGAGGAACTCGTACACCACGACGGCGACGACGGTGGCCGTGAGGAACATCGCGAGCGTGTGCACACCGGCGACGAGCATGCCGCCCGACAGGGCGTGCCCGTGGTGGCCGGCCGGCATGCGGGTCAGCACGGGCAGCAGCATCAGGCCCGCGCCGTGCACCGACGACATCAGGAACGACCAGGCGGCCAGTTGCGGCAGCGACAGCCGCATGCCCACCCAGCGGAAGTGCCGCCGGGCGAGCAGGTGCCACAGGCCGAACCCGACGAGCACGACGCCGGCCCCGATCGCGAGGGCCGTGGCCGTCACCAGCGACCCGGTCGCCGACACGACGGCCACCACGAGGGCCACCGACACGAGGTGGCCCAGCGCGATGACCGGCAGGGACTGCAGCAGCAGGTCGCGGCTGCGCTCCTGCAGTCCCCGGGCGACGGCGAACAGCCAGCCCATCGCGGGATTGATCCCGTGAAAGGCGCCGAGCAGGATGACGGCGGTCAGGGTCACGGGTAGCAGTAGGAGTCGGAGGACGCGTCGCCGCCCTGGAGCCGGGTCTGGTGCGGGCGCAGGCCGCGGAAGTCGTCGCCGTGCGGGAAGAACCGCTCGTCGAGCGTGAACGACTCGGTGTCGATCTTCGCCATCCAGGCGCCGACGCCGTCGGGATAGAACTGGTCGTCCCAGGCCCCGTACAGCGAGTTGGTGACGTAGACCCGGCGGCCGTCGCGGCTCACCTCGACCATCTGCGGGCCGCCGGCGAGCCGCTCGTCCGGCGCGGCCGGATGCGCCTGGCGCCGCACGATGCCGCCGAGGCGGACCGAGCCGAGCTCGACCGGCTTGAACGGGTCGGACACGTCGTACTGCTTGAGCTCGCCGGTGCCCCAGCACGACACGTACAGGCGCTGGTCGTCGACCGACAGGTCGATGTCGGTGACCAGCGGCGGCACCGCGCCGAACGGCTTGAGCACGTCGGGCAGGTCGTCCGGCGAGGCCGGTTCGGCCGGGATGGTGATCACCTTCTCCGCCGCCCAGCGGGAGCCGTCCCCGTGCCTGACATCTCTGTGCCACACCCACACGGAGGCCGACAGGTCCTCGACGCTGGTCACGACGCCGACGAAGCCGTACGTCTTGGTCGGGTCGTGCGCGGGACGCAGCTCCAGCGTCATCTGGTGCTGGTCGCCGAGGTCCACCTCCTGGACGTGCCTGCGCTTGCGCAGGTCCCAGAAGTGGATCTTGTGGCCGTACTTGCGGCCGAGCAGCAGCTCGCCCACCACCCCGTCCTCGACCATGGACGGCGTGCCCCACTCGGAGGTGACCAGGACGTCGTGGTTGATGTGCCACCAGAAGTCGTACGCGAGGTACTGCGGGCCGCGGTCGACCTCCCACCGGCCCAGGACCTCGAAGGAGTTGTGGTCGAGGATGGCGATGCCGCCGGGCCCGTCGTCGCCGTACCCGCCGAGCGCGCTGACGTACAGGCCCTCGGGGCCGCAGTGGACGGTGTGCGGGCGCGAGTAGCCGGCCCGCTTGCCCAGCTCCTCGGGCTCGATGACCTTCACGAGCTCCGGGCTGACCCGGTCCTTGGTGTCGTACACGTAGATCCGCGAGGACCGCAGGCCGGGCACGATCAGGTAGCGCCGCTCGACGTGCGGGTGCGGCGCGTAGGGGCACAGCGCGCTGCTGCAGGCGTTCCAGCCGAAGTGGTGCAGCTCGTCCCCCGTGTGCGGCAGGTCGGTCCAGCCGACCACGGTCCCGTACGCCGGGGACGCGGGATCGGTGTCGAGGACGGCGAGCGCGTCGGGCCGCTGGGCCGACCGGTCGAAGGCGGCCACGTAGGCCAGCTTCTCCGGCGGCGCCTCGGCGGCGTCGCGGGGCGAGGGGTAGAAGGTCGGATCGGGCTTCCACAGCGTCATGGACTCAAGGATTGTCCCTTATTACCCATAGGGTCAATAGGAATCTCCGGTCTCATACCCTGCCGTGACCACAGACCGTGAAGAGCTATACCCTGACTTATCACGCTTTACGGAGGCAGGGTTGTTCTTCGGAATCACCAACATCTGGACGTACGTCGTCGGTTCGTTTCTGATCATCCTGCTCCCGGGGCCGAACTCGCTGTTCGTGCTGTCCACCGCCGCCCAGCGCGGCGTGCGGCAGGGTTACCGCGCGGCGGCCGGGGTCTTCGCCGGCGACTCGGTCCTCATGTTCCTGTCGGCCGCCGGGGTCGCGTCGCTGCTGAAGTCGACGCCCTTGCTGTTCTCGATCGTGAAGTACTCCGGCGCGGTCTATCTGGCGTGGATCGGCATCGGCATGCTGCGCGGGGCCTGGCGCTCCCTGCGGGCCTCCCGGGCAGGGGCCGCGGCCCAGGTCACCGAGGCGGCGCAGGCGGCGGAGGCCGTGGAGGCGGCGGTCCCGGCGGCGGGTGACCCGTTCCGTAAGGCGTTCACGATCAGCCTGCTCAACCCCAAGGCGATCCTGTTCTTCGTGGCGTTCTTCGTGCAGTTCGTGGACCCGTCGTACGGCGCGCCCGCGCTGTCCTTCCTGATCCTCGCGCTGATCGTGCAGGTCTTCAGCGTGACCTACCTGAGCACGCTCATCTTCGGCGGCACGTTCCTCGCGAGCCACTTCCGGCGGCGCCGCAAGCTGTCCGCCGGGCTCACCTCCGGAGTCGGCGCGCTCTTCCTCGGCTTCGGCGCCAAGCTGGCCACCGCGACGCTGAGCTGATCGACGCTCATTCTCCGCGCAGGTCGGCGAGAGCGCCCTCGAAGGCGTCCATCGCCCGCTGGACGCGGTCGTATCCCGCCGACGGCAGCCAGGCCATGACCCGGGACACCCCGGCCTTCTCGCATCGCTCCAGCGCGCCCGGGTCGGCGGGCGCGGACAGCATCAGGACCTCGACCCGCCTGCCCGCCTCCTCGGCCCGCCGGAACAACTCGGGAACGCGCTCGAGGATCCCCGGGCCGTAGTTGGGCAGCCACGCGTCCCCGTAGCCGAGCACCCGGTCGAAGACGCGTGGCCCGACGCCGCCCACCAAGATCGGCGGGTACGGCTTCTGCGCCGGTTTGGGCCATGACCAGACCGGGTCGAAGGACACGAAGTCACCGTGGAATTCGGCCTCGTCACGGGTCCAGATCTCCTGCATCGCCCGGACGCGTTCGCGCATGACGGCGAAGCGGCGGGCGGGGTCGACGCCGTGGTGGCGCAACTCCTCGCGGTTCCATCCGGCGCCGATGCCGAACTCGAACCGCCCACCGGTCAGGTTGTCCACGCTCGCGACCGTCTTCGCCAGGCCGATGGGCTCGTGCTCGGGCACCAGGCAGATGCCCGTCCCCACGCGCAGCCGGGTCGTCGCCGCGCCGGCGGCCATCGAGGCGACGAACGGGTCGTAGCTGTGCCAGTAGCGCCGGGGCAGGTCGCCACCCCATTCGTCCTTCGGCGTCTGACCGCCGGGCGGCACCGGGATGTGCGTGTGCTCGGTGAACAGCAGCGCCGTGTGGCCGCGCTGCTCGACGAGCCTGGCCAAGGCATCCGGACGAACCGCATCATCCGTTGCGAAGTAGCCGAAACCTGAGTCCATGCCGTCAAAGTAACCCGCGTCCTCCGCGCGCCGGGGAAAGCGCCCCGCGGCCGCCGGTAAAGCGCTGACCAGGGGTTTTCGCGAGCCTGCCGGACGGGCGGGGCCATGCCGTACCGTTATGACCCAGCGATCGGCCCCACGCATTCGGGCCCCGCGGGGCCGGCCGTCGGGTACCGTGAGCCACCGACAAAGAGCCTTCCCTCGGGCGTTTCCGCCCGCGATGTCCGGGTAGGCGCGTTGCCCAACTACAGCGTCGGTCTCCCCCTGCCGGCCCCGTTGGAGTTGCCATGAACCACACGCCCTTCGCACTGCCACGGCTCACCGCGCTGATCAAGCAGGCGGTGCCCCGGCTCCTCGAAGGCGTGGTGGCTCCCCTCGTGGTCTTCTACGCGGCTCTCGCGGTGCTCGGCCTGCGCGGCGCGCTCATGGCCGCGGTGTCGTGGGTCTACCTGGGCGTCCTGTGGCGGCTCGTCCGGCGTCAGCCCGTGCCGGGGACGATGATCATGGCGACCATCGCGATCACCTTCCGCACCGTCATCGGACTGTGGACCGGCAGCCCCGTCCTCTACTTCATCCAGCCGGAGCTCGGCACGATCTGCATCAGCATGGTGCTCCTGGCGTCGGTGCGGATGCGCCGCCCGCTGGTCCAGCGGCTCACGCTCGACTACATCCACCTGCCGTCGTTCGTGCTGCGGCACGAGCGCGTCCGGACCTTCTTCGCCCGGATCACCCTGCTGTGGGCGTTCGTGCTGCTGGTCAACTCGGCCATGAGCATCTGGCTGCTGCTGCACGAGTCGATCGGCGACTATCTGATCATCCGCACCGCCGCCGTCGCCGTGGTCACCGGCCTGGCCTTCCTCGGGTCGGTCTGGGCGTTCCGCCGGGTCCTGCGGCGCCTGCACACCGAGGCCCCGGCGATCACGGCTTAGCCCTCCAGCGTGTGGGTGCGCACCGCCTCGTCGCCGCGGGTGTGCCGGGCGTCGAACGCGAAGGCCGTCACCTTCCATCCCTCGGCCCGCCGTACCAGCCGGAGGCGGTAGACGCCCCACACCTCGAACATGCCACCGCCCAGCGCGGCGTCGAGCAGGTTGTAGGCGTAGCCCTTTGTGGTGACGTGCGCCTCGGCGCCGTCCACGGTCACGGCGAAGTTGCTCACGGTGTGGAAGCTCTGCTTGCGGGCGTGCAGGCCGGTCCGCCAGCCGTCCACGAGGGCCTCGGCGCTCATCCGGGCCGGCTCCCCGCCGTTGAGGCTGGTGAAGTCCACGTCCAGCTCGTCGTCGAACAGCTCCCGGCACACCGGCCAGTTCTTGGCGTCCACGGTGTCGAAGACGGCCGTGACGACGTCCACGATCTCGGCCCGGTCCACCAGTGCGGCGATCTCATCCATGCGCCCCATCCTGCCCCACGCGATCTGTGATAGGCACGCTTGTCATGGGTACCGCACTGGTCACGGGCGCCTCACGAGGTCTGGGCGCCGTCATCGCCGAACGGCTCGCCAAGGACGGCTGGCACGTCGCCGTCAACTACGCCAACGACACGGCCGGGGCCTCCGCCGTCGTCGACCGCATCGCCGCCGCCGGCGGATCGGCCGGCCTGGCCCGGTTCGACGTCACCGACGAGGAGTCCGTACGGGAGGGCGTGGCCGCGATCGGGCGCGTGGACGTGGTCGTCAACAACGCCACCGGCCCGCAGCCGCTGATGCCGGTGGAGAAGCAGACCTGGGAGGACCACCTCGGCCAGCTCCGCTTCTTCGTCAAGGCTCCGCTGCTGATCCTGCAAGCCGTGCTGCCCGGCATGCGCGAGGCCGGGGCCGGGCGGATCGTCAACGTGGGCAGCGAGGTCGCCGACCTCGGCAACGCGGAGTTCGGGCACTACGTCTCGGCCAAGGCCGCGATGCACGGGCTCACCCGGTCGTGGGCTCGCGAGCTGGGGCCGTACGGGATCACCGTGAACACCGTCGAGCCGGGCTGGATCCCGGTGGAGCGCCACGCGGACGTCCCCCCGGAGGACTACACCGACTACCTGCGCGACGTCCCGCTGGGGCACATGGGCACGCCGGTGGACATCGCCGAGACGGTGGCCTTCCTCGCCTCCCCCGGCGCCCGGTTCGTCACCGGTCAGCGGCTCGCCGTCAACGGCGGCAAGACGATGAGCTGACCCCGCCCACGCCGCCTAGGTAAAGAATCACGTGATTCAGGAGCGGTTTAGACAAAAAATCGGTTAATGTCCGTTCATGTCCGGCGCATATTTCCCTCGTATCCAGACCGTCACGGGCGCCGTCCCCGCCTCCGAGATCGACGGGCCGGTGCTCCCGTACGAGCATCTGCGCACCGACACCCGCTGGGGGATCGGCGTGGACTCCGATCCCCATCGGTGGCTGGACGAGGAGCGGTACGTGCTGGCCGAGGTCAAGCACCTCGGCAGGGAACAGGCGCTGGGCCTCGTGGTGGAGCACAGCTGCATCGGCATGGCGCGCGACCCCGCCGCGCTCGCCCGGATCTCGATGGCCTCGCGGGTGCCGATCGTGGCCGCCACCGGCTTCGCCGCGCAGCCGTTCGCCGGTGAGGCCATCACGCGGTACGGCGTGGAGGACCTGACCGCCGATCTGCTGCACGAGATCGGCGCCGGGCTGGACGGGACGGGCGCGCGGCCGGGGGTCATCATCACCGCCTCGTGGGACGAGACACCCACCCCCGCCGAGGAGCGGGCCGTCACGGCCGCCGCCCGCGCCTCGCTGCGCACCGACCTCCCGGTCGCGACGGGCGGGCTGGAACTGCTGGAGCTGCTGCTCTCGCAGAACGTTCCCGCCCGGCGTCTCGCCGCCCGCACCGGCGACCCGCTGGCCCAGCGCAAGATCGCCGAGACCGGCGCGTACGTGAGCGTGGACGACGCGGAGGGGGTCCTCACCCTCCTCGACGCCGGGCACGCCGAGCGCGTCCTGCTGAGCAGCGGCGTACGCCTGCGGGAGCACCTGTCCGGCTACGGCGGGCAGGGCTACGGGCGGCTGTTCTCCTCGGTCCTCCCGGCCCTGCGGGAGGCCGGCGTGGACGACGACACCCTGCGCCTGATCACGCACGGCAACCCCCTCCGCTGGCTCACCCCCTGACGACCCGGTGAAGCTCATCGAGCGGTGAAGCCGCGTCCGTGCGATTTCGCCGGGACGCCACGGGCAGGGGCACGTGCCATGTTCGCCGGATTCGAACTCAGCCATGTCGAGGTCGGGGAGGTGCGCCTCCGGGTGCGGCACGGAGGCCGGGGGCCCGCGGTGCTGCTGGTCCACGGGCATCCGAGGACCCACACCACCTGGCACCTGGTCGCGCCCGCTCTCGTGTCCGCCGGATACACCGTCGTCTGCCCCGACCTGCGGGGCTACGGCCGGTCCACGGCGCCTCCGGACGAGCCGGACCATTCCCAGGCCGGCAAGCGCGCCATGGCCGGCGACCTGGTCGCGCTGATGCGGAAGCTCGGCCACGAGCGGTTCCACGCCGTGGGCCACGACCGCGGCGGCTACGTCGTCCAGCGACTCGCGCTGGACCATCCGCACCGCGTGGACCACGTCGTCATCCTCGGCGACGTACCGATCGGTGAGGCGCTGGCCCGCTGCGACGCCCGGTTCGCCCAGGCGTGGTATCACTGGTTCTTCATGGGCCAGCCCGCGCCGCTGCCCGAGCGGCTCATCGCCGCCGACCTGGACGCCTGGTACACGCTCGATCCGGCCCGGATGGGCCGGGAGAACCACGCGGACGTCGCCGCGGCGGTAGCCGATCCGCGGGTGCGGCACGCGATGTGCGAGGACTACCGTGCCGGGCTGGGCGTGGACCGGGCCGCCGACGACGCCGACCGAGCCGCCGGGCGGCGGATCACGAGCCCCCTGCTGGTCCTGTGGGGCGCCAAGGACGACCTGGCGGAGCTCTACGACCACGACGTCCTCGGCGTGTGGCGGCCGTGGGCCGCCGACCTGTCCGGTAACGCCCTCGACACCGGCCATCACATGATGGAGGAAGCCCCGGACGCCCTCATCGCGGCCCTGCTGGACTTCCTCCCCCGGCCACCGGACGGAGCCGCCCATTCCGCCACGTGAGGGGACACGACGGTCAGTGGTCGCCGGCGCCGGCGAAGTCGGGTAGCTCGGTGGACAGCAGCCCGTCGGCGGCGCCGTCGAGGAGCCGGGCCATCTCCGTGGAGCGGGGAAGCATGGTCTCCTCGTACGCGCGGACGGCCTCGCCGACGGTGTCGTGGCGGGCGATGGCGAGGGCGAGTTCGCATGCGTCCAGCATCGCGAGGTTGACGCCGACGCCGAGCGGAGGCATGAGGTGGGCGGCGTCGCCGAGCAGGGTCATCGTGGGGTTGTGCTCCCAGGCGTGCGGGACCGGCAGGGCGAAGATCGGGCGGTCGACGTAAGGGCCGTCGTTGTCGGCGATCAGCCGGCGCAGGCGGGGTGACCAGTCACGGTAGCGCTCCAGAAGGTGGGCGCGGAGGCCGTCGGTGTCAACAGGGGTGAGACCGCCGGCGGTGATCCAGTCGGCCGGGACGCGCTGGATGATGTAGACGCGGATGCGGTCGCCGCCGTTGCGCTGGGCGAACAGGCCGCGGTCGCCGTCCGCCGCGGCCGCGCTGCCCTGGCCGACGAGCTCGGCGATGCCGGGGTGCCGGGTCTCGACGTCGTGGAACCAGGCTTCCAGGAAGCTGACGCCGGTGTAGCGGGGGGTGGCCCCGGAGACCGCGCGGCGGACCGTGGACCAGGCGCCGTCGGCGCCGACGACGAGGTCGGCTTCGATGGTGGTGCCGTCCGTGAAGTGCAGCTGCCGGGGGCCTTCAACCGGACCGCCGACGGCCCGCAGGGCGTGGCCCCAGCGTACGGTGCCGGGCTGGAGCGACTTGAGCAGCAGGTCGCGCAGCCGGCCGCGGTCGATCTCCGGTTTGACCCGCTCGCCCTGCTCGGGGACGTGGTGGAAGAGGATCGTGCCCGCCGGGTCCATCTGGCGCATCTCCTGGCCCTCGGGCCTGGCCAGTTCGAAGAACTCCTCCAGGAGGCCGGCTTCGCGCAGGGCGATCTGGCCGTTGCCGGCGTGCAGGTCGAGGGTGCCGCCCTGGTCGCGGGCGGCGGGGCCGGGGTCGCGCTCGTAGACGGTGGCGGCGATGCCACGCCGCTGGAGGATGCGAGCGCAGATCAGGCCGCCGGGGCCGGCTCCGACGATGGCGATCCGGGGTGCCGGAGTGGTGTCCATGGTGGTGCTCCGTCCGTTCGGGACGGCAGTGCCGTGACTGCCGTGGTGAAGGGATGCCTGGGTGAGGGGTCGGCGGGTCTCGCCGAGGACAGAAGACGGCCGGGCGGCGCCTCGAAACCGTCGCCCAAGAGAAACACACCAACCCAATAAGTGCAACAGAACAACTTTTGGAGTCGGTCAACCCAGGAGGTAGGGTGCCGGGTATGCCCGACACCACGACCGGCCCCACGACCGGCCCCACGACCGGCCCCACGACCGGCGCCACGACCGGCCCCACGACCGGCGCCGCGGCGGGTCCCGCTCCCGCGCCGGTGGGGCGCCGCGAGCGCAAGAAGGCCGCCACCCGCCAGGCCATCGCCGACGCCGCGCTGCGCCTGTTCCTGGAGCGCGGCTACGACGAGGTCGGCATTCGCGAGATCGCGGACGCCGCCGACGTGTCCACCACCACGCTGTTCAAGCACTTCCCGGTCAAGGAGGCCCTCGTCTTCGACGAGGACTCCGACCAGGAGACCCGCCTGCTCGCCGCCGTCCGCGAGCGGCCCGAGGGCCAGTCCATCCCCGGCGCGCTGCGCGAACACGCCCTGACCACCCGGCTGGCCGCCGCCGACGGCGACGCAGCCTTCACCGCCTTCGCCGACCTGGTGGCCGGCACCCCCGCGCTGCGCGACCATGCCCAGAAGATGTGGCTGCGCCACACCGCCGCACTCGCGAAGGCCATCGCCGAGGAGAGCGGCCTCGCCGCGGACGACCCCGTCTGCGCCGCCCTGGCCCACTTCGCCCTCGAAGCCCCCCGCGCGGCTCACGCCCACGACAACCCCAGAGAGGCCATCATTCGGGCCTTCGACCTCCTGGAACACGGCTGGAACGCGCTCGCGCAGAAATGAGCAACCGCCCTCGCGGTCCAGGTGTGCCGCGACCTGGCCTTTCACGATCGGCTAGCGATCGGCTGACGGTGCCCTTCCTACGTTGATGCCGCTCGCGAGGGCCGCGAGCACATCGAGAACCGAGGGAATCCTCATGCGTATTCGCACACTGGTCACCGGCCTCGGCCTGGCCGCCGGCCTCGCCGTCCCCGCCGGGGTGTCGACCCCCGCCCACGCCGCCACCGCCGCGACCGCCTGCACCGTGGAGCTCTCCTCCATCTACGCCGGCAACGTCGACGAGAAGGACGGGCGGGACGAGCTCCGCTTCCGCGTGGACGGCAACCTCTTCCCGCGCATCAACTCGAAGTACTCGACGATGACGGCGGGCGACACCGACTACGCGTCGGACTTCGAGGACCCGACCACGATCGTGGACCCGACCCACTCCGCGTCCTTCAACCTGCGTGAGGTCACGCCTCCGGCCGCCGGTTCCGGCACCTCGCTGGGCAGCGCCACCGCGGACTGGTCCGACTGCAGCACCCTGAATGTCGGCGAGTGGGACGACCTCCCCTCGCAGTCGATCAGCGGCACCGACGAGACGTACTACGACTACCGCGTCGTCCTCAGGGTCACCGGCATCTGAGCCGACCGGCCTTCCGTACGGCAGGCCGCGGTTCCCCTCCGGTCCGCACGGCGGAGGGGAACCGCGGCCCGCACGTCCTCAGGAGTCGAAGCCGACGCCGAAAGCGTCGAGGGTGCGCAGCCAGGCGTTGCGGCGGCCCTCGTGCTCGTCGGCCCGGGCGATGGCCCAGCGCGTGAGCTGGATGACGCCGGACCGCACCGGCTCGGGTGGGAAGGGCACCGGCTTCTCCCGCACCATGCGCAGGTCCGTACGCTCGGTCACCCGGCCCTGCAGCAGGTCGAGCATGACGTTGGCCCCGAACCGGGTCGCGCCCACGCCGAGGCCGGTGTATCCGGCGGCGTAGGCGAGGCGCGAGCCGTACGCGGTGCCGAAGAAGGCGCTGAACCGGCTGCAGGTGTCGATGACCCCGCCCCACCTGTGGGTGAAGCGCAGGCCGTGGAGCTGCGGGAACGTCTCGAAGAAGTGCGTGGCGAGCTTCTCGAAGGTGGCGTCGCGCTGGTCGTACTCCGGCCTGACCAGGCCGCCGTTGTGATAGACGGCGTCGTAGCCGCCCCACAGGATCCGGTTGTCGTCGGTCAGACGGTAGTAGTGGAACCGGTTGGCCGAGTCGCCGATGCCCTGGCGGTTCCGCCAGCCGATCTCCGCCAGCAGGTCGTCCGGCACCGGCTCGGTCATCAGCGCGTAGTCGTACACCGGCACGAGGAAGTGCCTGAGCCGGCGCAGCAGCGGCGGGAACGCGCCGGTGCCGAGGGCCACCCGCCCGGCCCTGACCCGGCCCTTCGGCGTGCCGAGTTCGAGCGCCACGCCGTCGTCGTGCAGGGAGCGCACCGGCGTGTGCTCGAAGACGCGCACGCCGAGCCGCACGCAGACGTCGCGCAGCCCCCACGCCAGCCGCGCCGGGTCGACCATGGCGACGCCCCGCCGGTCCCACACGCCGCCGAGGTACGTCGGGGAGTCCACCTCGGCCCGCACCTGCTCGCGGTCGAGCCGCTCCAGCCGCATGCCGAGCGAGGCGGCCCCGCTCACCTCCTCGTCGAGCCCGGCGAGCTGCCACTCCTCGGTGGCCACCCGCAGCTCGCCGGTGCGCTCGAAGGAGCAGTCGACGCCGTAGCGGGCGAGGGTCTGCTCGATCTCGTCGAGGTTCTCCAGGCCGAGCCGTTCCAGGGTCGCGATCTCGGCGGGCCAGCGGTCCTGGCCGTTGCCGAGCCCATGGGTCAGGCTCGCCGCGCAGAACCCGCCGTTGCGACCGGAGGCGGCCCACCCGACCGCGCGGCCCTCCAGGAGGACCACGTCGAGCGAGGGGTCGCGCTCCTTGGCCATCAGGGCGGTCCACAGGCCGGTGAAGCCGCCGCCGACCACCGCGAGGTCCGCCGTGACGTCTCCCGTCAGCGGGGGCAGCGGCTCGGGCGCGATCGGCCGGTCCAGCCAGTACGGCTTACGCTCCGCGTCGGCGAGCGCCTTCGACGGGACCACGGTTTCACTTCCTCACGCGTTGGCGCGGCGGCGTCCCACGAGGGCGTTGACCACGGCGATCAGCACACCGGCCGCGAAGATCAGCGTTCCCATGACGTTCACCTGCGGCGGGAGGCCGACACGAGTGGCGCCCCAGATCCACAGCGGGAACGTCATGGTGCCGCCGGAGTTGAAGTTGGTGATGACGAAGTCGTCGATCGACAGCGCGAAGGCCAGCATCGAGCCCGCCAGCACGCCGGGGAAGATCATCGGCAGGGTGACCAGCCGGAACGTCGTCCACGGTCCCGCGCCGAGGTCGCGGGCCGCCTCCTCCAGGGAGGCGTCGAGCGTCATCACCCGGGCCCGCACGGTCACGGCCACGAACGAGATCGAGAACATGACGTGCGAGATCAGGATCGTCACGAATCCGAGGGGCACGGCGAGCGTGACGAACAGCGACAGCAGCGACGCGCCCATCACGATCTCGGCGCAGGAGATCGCCGCGAACATCACGAGGTTCATCGCCCCGGAGCCGCGGAAGCGGTAGCGGCCGAGCGCCAGCCCGATCAGCGACCCGAGCACCCCGGCGATCAGCATCGTCAGCACGGCGATGAGCAGCGAGTTCACCAGCGCCTGGGTGAGGTCGCCGATCTCGAACAGCTTGCCGTACCACTTGAGCGTGAAGCCCTGCCAGGCCGTGTTGTACCGGCCCTTGGTGTCGTTGAAGCCGAAAAGGATCATCACGGCGATCGGCAGCACGAGCCACGCGATCACCAGCCAGGTGTAGATCTGCAGGCCGCGGCCGCGCAGCAGGCCACCCCTCATCGGGCCGCCACCTCCAGCACGTCCTCGGTGCCGAGCGCCTTGGCGTACGCGAAGATGCCCACCAGCAGCAGGGCCATCAGCGTGAACGACAGCGCCGAGGCGGTCGGGTAGTCCTGGTTGACCAGGAACTGGTTCTGGATGACGTTGCCGATCATGGTGTTGCTGGTGCCGCCGAGCACGGAGGCGTTGACGTAGTCGGACGTGGCCGGCACGAACGTCATCAGCACGCCGGCGAACACTCCCGGCAGCGACAGCGGCAGCACGACGCGCAGGAAGGTCTGCAGCTTGCTCGCGTAGAGGTCCTGCGCGGCCTCCAGGACGCGCGGGTCGATCCGCTCCAGCGCCACGTACATCGGCAGGATCATGAACGGCAGGAAGTTGTACGCCAGGCCGCCGATGACCGCCGCGCTCGTGGCCAGGATGTGGAAGTCCTGCGGCACCAGCCCCAGCGACTTCAGCGGCCCGAGCAGCATGCCGTTGTCGGACAGGAAGAACTGCCAGGAGATGGTGCGCAGCACGAACGACACCAGGAAGGGCAGCAGCAGGAGGAACAGGTAGATCGACTTGCGGTTGCCGCCCTTGAAGGCGATCCAGTACGCCACCGGGAACCCGATGACGATCTGGATCACCGTCGAGATCACGCCGTACACCACGGACCGGATGATCTGGTCGTGGTAGGTGCTGATCCCGTCGACGTAGCTGTGCCAGTTGAACGTGAACGCGTAACCGTTCACGACGTCGCCCGACTGCAGCGACAGCGACAGCATGACGACCGTCGGGATGACGAAGAAGATCGCCAGCCAGAGCGTGCCCGGGAAGAGCAGCAGGTACGGCGTCAGCGAAGCCTTGAGCCTGCTCATGACGTCGTGATCGCCTGGAAGATGGACTCGAACTTCTTCTGCTCCTGCGGCGTCTTGAACTTGACGTAGCTGCGCAGCCTGGCGGAGTCCTCCGCGCTCGGGAAGACCAGCGGGCTGCTCGCCACCTCCTCCAGGAGCTTCTTGTCGTCGCCCGACGCCTTGGCCGCGTCGGCGGCGATGACGTCCTTGGCGGCCGGGACCGGCGTCACGTAGTTGATGTACTCCGCGAGGTGCGCCGCCACGTTCACGTCGTAGAAGAAGTCCATCAGCATGATCGCGTCGACCGGGTTCGCCGCGGTCTTCGGGATCGTCATGTTGTCGGTCCAGATGGTCCCGCCCTCCTGCGGCACCACGAACTTGAGGTCCGTGCCGTCGGAGACGTTCTTCTGGAAGACGTCGCCCGACCAGGCCATGGCGAGCCAGATGTCACCCTTGGCCAGCGGGTCCATGTACGCCTGGTCGTAGTACTTGCGGACGATGCCGCCGTCGCGCTGCTCCTGGAGCTTGGCCCCGGCCTTCTCCCAGTCCGCCTCGGTGGACTTGTCGGGGTCGGCGCCGATCGCGAACATGCCGAAGTTGGCGATCTCCTGGGAGTCGGACATCATGCCGACCTTGCCCTTGTACTTGGGGTTCCACAGCTCGGCGATGCTGGTCGGCGGGGTGTCGATGTACTTCGGGTTGTACGCGATGCCCGTCATGCCGGAGGCCCACGGGATGCTGTAGACGTTGCCCGGGTCGAACGACTCGTTCTTGTACTGCTCCGCCACGTTCGCCGCGAAGTTCGGCAGCTTGGAGTGGTCGAGCGGCGCCAGGTAGCCGAGCTGGACGAGCTGCTCGAAGTGCAGGCCGTTGGTGACGACCATGAGGTCGTAGTCGATGGGCTGCCCCGCGGCGAGCTGCGGCTGGATCTTGGCGAACCAGCTCGGCATCTCGAGGATGACCTCTTTGTAGTTCACCGTGATGCCGGTCTGCTGGGTGAACTGCTTGAGCTCGGGCTGCTTGGGGTCCATGTAGAGCGGCCAGTTGGCGAAGTCGACGTGGCCGTTCTTCGTCTTGCCCGACCAGAACTTCTCCACCTCGGACTGGGCCTGGGCGGAGGAGGTCGGCTTGGCCGTGCCCTTGCCCTGCACACCGCAGGCGGCGAGGGCGAGCCCGGCGGCCGACAGTCCCGCGAGCCGGAAGGCGTCGCGCCTGCCGAGCCGGCGCTGGGTCATGCCACGGAGGATGGCGGGGTCCTGCCTGTATGGGTGGTTCATTGGGGTGTGGTGCTCCGGGTTCTGTCTACCGCGGGGGTTCGGGTGTTACCGCAGGGCGTAGGAGTGCCAGGGCTGCCAGGAGAGCCAGACCGAGTCGCCCCGCTCGGCGGTGATCGTGCTGTCGTTCGCGTTCTGCTCGAACACCGTGATCTCGGCGCCGTCGCCGAGCATCACGACGTAGCTGTTGGAGGTGCCGAGGTAGACGACCTCGGCCACGGTCCCCCGCACGACGCTGAGGTCGCCCTCGGGCCGGTCCTTCGCAATCTTGATCTTCTCCGGCCGGACCGTCAGGTCGACGGTCTGGCCGGCCGAGAGCGTGCCGTCCGCGGGGATGAGGATCCGGTCGCTCTGCCCGAGGGCGAGCACGGCGGTGTCACCGCCGACATGCTGCACCGTTCCGCTCAGCAGGTTGGAGGTGCCGATGAACCCGGCCACGAACTTGCTGGCGGGCCGCTCGTAGATCTCGCGGGGACCGGCGAGCTGTTCCACGAGGCCGTCGTTCATGACGGCGATGCGGTCGCTCATCGTCAGCGCCTCGCTCTGGTCGTGCGTCACGTAGACGAACGTGATGCCGACCTCACGCTGGATGCGCTTGAGCTCGATCTGCATGGCCTGGCGGAGCTTGAGGTCGAGCGCGCCGAGCGGCTCGTCGAGCAGGAGCGCGCGGGGCCGGTTGACCAGCGCGCGGGCGAGCGCGACGCGCTGCTGCTGGCCTCCCGACATCTCCTTCGGCCGGCGCTTCTCGCGGCCGACCAGGTCCACGACCTCCAGGATCTCCCCGACACGACGCTTGATCTCCGTGTCGGGGACCTTCTTGCGCTTGAGCCCGAACGCGACGTTGTCCCAGACGTTCATGTGCGGGAACAGCGCGTAGGACTGGAACACCATGTTGATGTCACGCTTGTTCGGCGGGACGTTCGTGACGTCCTCCCCGTGGAGCCTGACGACCCCCTGGGTGGGGTCCTCGAACCCGGCGATCATTCGCATGCTGGTGGTCTTGCCGCAGCCTGAGGGGCCGAGGAGGGAGAAGAACTCCCCCTCCGCGATGGCGAGGCTCACGCCCTTGACCGCCCGTACGACCTCGCCGTGCGAGACGTACTCCTTCACCACGTTGTCGAGTTCGATGGCGGGCACGTCTCCTGATACGGGGGCAGCCGCGACGGCTGCCCCCGGGCCCGCCTGGATCTCTGTCATTCCAGGCTTATCCCTCTTTTTCGATAGGCGTCCGGCCGAAGCCGGCGGCACCTATTCGCCGATGTAGTGCATGACGTGCTTGACGCGCGTGTAGTCGTGCAGGCCGAAGACGGACAGGTCCTTGCCGTAGCCCGAGTGCTTGAAGCCGCCGTGCGGCATCTCGGACACGAACGGGATGTGGGTGTTGACCCAGACGATGCCGAAGTCGAGCCGCTTGGACATCCGCATCGCGCGGCCGTGGTCGGTGGTCCACACCGAGCTGGACAGGCCGTAGCGGACCCCGTTGGCCTTGGCCAGCGCGTCGGCCTCGTCGGTGAACGTCTGGACGGTCATGACGGGACCGAAGATCTCGTCCTGCACCATCTCGTCGTCCTGCTTCAGCCCGTCCACGACGGTCGGGGCGAAGAAGAAGCCCTTGTCGCCGACGCGGGTGCCGCCGGTGAGGACCTTCGCGTGCTCGGGGAGCCGCTCGAAGAAGCCCTCGACCCGGGCGAGCTGGTTGGCGTTGTTCAGCGGGCCGAAGTAGGCGTCCTCCTCGTCGAGACCGCCCAGCTTGGTGGCGGCGGCGGCCTCGGCCAGCGCCGCGGCGAACTCGTCGTGGATGCTCTCCTGCACGAGCACGCGGCAGGCGGCGGTGCAGTCCTGGCCGGCGTTGTAGAGGCCCGCCCCGGCGATCTCCTCGGCGACGGCCTTGATGTCCTTGACGTCCTCGAAGACCACAACCGGGGCCTTGCCGCCCAGCTCCAGGTGGACCCGCTTGAGGTCGTCGGCGGCGGTCCTGGCGACGGCCATGCCGGCGCCCACCGAGCCGGTGATCGCGACCATGTCGGCGTCGGCGTGCCCGACGACCAGGGCGCCGGTCTCGCGGTCGCCGGTGACCACGTTGAAGACACCGGCGGGCAGGACGTCGCCGAGGATCTCGGCCAGCTTCAGCGTGGAGACCGGGGTGGTGTCGGACGGCTTGAGCACGATCGTGTTGCCGGCGGCGAGAGCGGGGGCGATCTTCCACACCGCCATCATCATCGGGTAGTTCCACGGCGTGACCTGGCCGATGACTCCGATCGGCTCGTGCCGGATCATCGACGTGTGGTCGGCGAGGAACTCACCGGCGGTGGGGCCCTCCAGCGTGCGGGCCGCACCGGCAAAGAACCGGAAGTGGTCGGCGGCGACCGGGGTCTCGTCCTCGGCCATGCGGGCGCGGGGCTTGCCGGTGTTACGGCATTCGGCCTCGTTGATCTCATCCGCGCGGGCCTCGATCGCGTCGGCGACCTTGAGCAGCAGCGCCGCGCGCTCGCCCGGCGTCGTCTGGCCCCACGTCTCGAATGCGGCCGTCGCGGCGGCGTAGGCGGCGTCGACGTCCTCCTGACCCGACACCGGTGCCTGGGCGTAGACCTCGCCCGTCGTAGGGTCTACGACGTCGGAGAAACGGCCGCTCGCGGCGTCGACGAACTTCCCGTTCACGAAGTTCTGGAGACGGGTGGTCACCGTTGACCTCCTGTTGAGGTGGCTGAGATGTCGCGACTCTGGCAGAGCAAAGAGCCACAGACAAGGGATTTCGTCGCTAAGATACCAAATTGCTACGGAATCGCTTGACACGAGCGACTCAGCTGACAACATGTCAGACCACGATCGCAACATGTCGAAAACGGTGCTGTAACATCCGGTCGCCACGGCGGCCGAAGCCCGCCAAGAGAGGACACCCCCCGAGGATGACGACTCCCCCCAAGGCTCGCGCGGCTGCCGCTAAGGGTGGGCCGGTGGTGCTCGACGAGATCTCCAAGCAGATCATCGAGCAGCTTCAGATGGACGGGCGAAAGCCGTACGCCGCCATCGGCAAGGCGGTGGGGCTGTCGGAGGCGGCGGTGCGTCAGCGGGTGCAGCGCCTGCTCGACCTCGGCGTCATGCAGATCGTCGCCGTCACCGACCCGCTCACCCTGGGCTTCCCCCGTCAGGCCATGATCGGCATCAAGTGCGAGGGCGATCTGGAGCGCGTCGCCGACGAGCTGGCGCAGATCCCCGAGATCGACTACGTGGTGCTGACAGCAGGCTCGGTCGACATCATGGTCGAGGTGGTCTGCGAGGGCGACACCCACCTGCTGGAGATCCTGGGGAAGATCCGGGCGATCTCCAGCGTGCGGGCGACCGAGACGTTCGTCTACCTCAAGCTGCACAAGCAGACGTACTCGTGGGGGACGCACTGACGACGGCGCCCCGCACGGCCGTCATCACGGCGAGCGGGGGCACGTCCCGGTAGTCCAGGCGGACGCGGTCCGGCTCCACGCCGAGGGTGAAGTCCCGCGGCGCCGTCAGCACCGCCCTCAGCCGACCCTGGCGACGGCGCGTACGGGCGCGCCGTCGGCCCCGGTCAGGCGCAGCGGGAGCAGGGAGACCTCCACTTGGCGACCGGCGGCCTGGGCCTCCAGCAGGGGGCCCAGGTTGCGCAGGTTCTCGGCGATCACCGCGTGCGCCCCGCAGAGGGCCCGGTGCGCCGGCAGGTCGGCCGGAGCCGGCGTCGGGTCGACGCTGAGGGCGTCGATGCCGACGGTGCGGACCCCCGCGGCGACGATCAGGCGGGCGGTCTCCGCGGTCAGGTACGGGTGGGCCAGGTACTCCGGCGTCCCCCAGTGCCCGTCCCAGCCGGTCGCGACGAGCAGGACGGTTCCCGGCCGCAGCCGTCCCGCCACCGCCTCCAGCGTCCCGGGGGTGACCGGCGAACGCGGCGGCAGGCCGCGGACGTCGAGGACCGCCGCGGGGCCGAGGAACCGCTCCAGCGGCAGGGCGTCCAGCGCCGGCAGCGCGTCGTCGATGTGGAACGGCGCGTCCACGTGGGTGCCGGACTGCGACCCGAGGTGCAGCCCGAGGACGTTGACGCCCTCGGCCGCCACGGTGAGGGCGGGCGCGATCTCGACCTCGGGATCCCCGGGATAGACGGGCATGCCGCTCACGACGGGCACCGACAGGTCGACGATCACGGCTTCTCCCCTGGTGTCAGGCCTCCCGGGCGCGGGCGGGCCGATCAGATCGTAGGACACGAGTAGAGATCGGTCCGCCGGTCGCGGTGGACGTCGTTGCGCGGGCCGGTGGCCTTGTCCCTGGCGCGGGCCAGGTCGCAGTCGGCGACCAGCACGGCCGGCCCGTCCCTGAGCACCGGGCCCGCCAGCGGGTATCCGTTCGGGCCGATCAGCGACGTCCCGCGCACCCAGTCCACGCCGCGCTCGGCCGCGCACCGGTCGGCCACGGCGACGAACATGCGGTTGGCCGCGGCGGCGATCTGGGCGTACGCGACCAGCACCGGGCGCTCCCCGGCGGGCACGGGCGAGGCGGGCCAGTTGGTGGAGACGGCGAGAATGTCGGCCCCGGCGAGCCCCACGGACCGCACCCACTCGGGGAACTCCAGGTCGTAGCAGACCATCATCCCGATGCGGCCGATCGGGGTGTCCACGACGGGGGGCGGCGCGTCGCCGGGCGTGAACACGTCCTGCTCGTCGTGCCACAGGTGGGCCTTGCGATAGACGGCCCTGGTCCCGGTCGCGTCGACCATGACCTGGCTGTTGCGCAGGACGCCGCCGGCCAGCTCGCAGAATCCGCCCACGATCACCAGGTCGTGGGCCCGGGCCAGACGGGCCCAGGCGGTGACGGTCGGGCCGTCGGCGGGCTCGGCGAGGCTCCCGGCCTCCTCGGCGCCCGAGAAGACGTAGCCGCTGTTGACGAGCTCGGGCAGCACCACCAGCCGGGCGCCGGCCTCGGCCGCCTCCGCGATCGCCGCTTCGGCGGCGGCACGGTTCGCCGCGGGCTCGCCCACCCGCAGCGGAACCTGCGCGACCGCGATCCGCGTCACCGCCGCGCCATCGTCCGCCGTCGTCATGCGTTCCTCCAGGTCATGGGGAGACCGCTTCGGCGCGGCTCACCCCTTCAATCAGGACAACTAGGGATATCACGGGAAATAGGCTGACGGCTGTGGACGGGCACAACACCGTGGAGGACCTGCTGCGCTCCCCCGCGCTGCAACTGCGGGTGCTGGCGGGCGAGCGCGGCCTCGGCAGGTCGGTCTCCTGGGCCCATGTGAGCGAGCTGGAGGACCCCACGCCCTGGCTGCTCGGGGCCGAGGTCATCATGACGACGGGCATCGGCGTCCCCCGGGCCGCCGCCGCCCAGCGGGCGTACCTGGAACGGCTCGACGACGCGGGGGTGGCGGCGCTCGCGCTCAGCGCGGGGCTGCACGTCCCCCCGCTGCGCCGGGCCTTCCTCGACACCGCCGAGGAGCGCGGGTTCCCCGTGCTGGAGGTGCCGCTGGCCGTGCCGTTCATCGCGATCGCCCAGGAGGTCGCGGCGGCGGTGCAGGAGGACGCCCGCCAGCGGCTGGGAGCCCAGCTGCAGGTGTTCGGCGCACTGCGCTGGCTCGCGTCCGAGGGGCTGGACACGGCGGGGCTGTTCCGGCGGCTCGAACGCCTGTCGGGCTACGAGATCTTCCTGAGCACGCCGCAGGGCCGCCCGCTGCTGCCGGGAGTGCCGGCGCCCCCGCCGTCCGTACGGCTGCCCGCCTCGGCGGACGCGCCGCCGACGATCCCCGGCGGCTTCGCGCTCCCGGTGCCCGCGCCCGGCGGGCCGGCCGGGTTCCTGGTCGCCTTCGAGCGGGAGGGCGCCCGCCCGGCCGGGCTCGCCGTGGTGCAGCACATCGCGACCGTCGCCGCCCTGCGGGTGGCGATGGTGCGCAGCGAGCGCGAGACGCTGCGCCGCCAGGGGGCGGAGACGCTGGCCGAGCTGCTGCAGGACGTGCTCGACCCGGAGACCGCCCGGCGCAGGCTCGACCTGATGGGCCTGCCGCCGGACCGCGACGTCGTGCTCCTCGTGGTGCGCGACGCCGCCGACGACGCCGTGGTCCGGGCCCTCGCCGAGCATCCGCACCTCATGCTCCGCCGGCATCGGGACCTGTACGTGCTGACGGCGGCGGCCGTCGCCACCGCGGAGCTGGAGGCGGTGCCCGGCATCGCGGCCGGCGTCAGCCGCCCCGTCACGCCCGGGTCGTCGCTGCGCGTCCCGCAGCGGGAGGCCCTGTGGGCGGCCTCCCGCGCCGCCGAGGCGGGCCGGCCACTGGTCGCCTACGGCGAGGACACCACGGGCCGGTGGCTGCCGGACGACGTGGGCGTGCTGGCGGCCCTGGTCGAGCACGTGCTCGGCGACGTCCTGCGGTACGACGCCGAACACGGCTCGGAGCTGATCACCTCGGTCCGCACGTGGATGGAGCGCGACCGCCGCGTCGACGACGCCGCGCGGGCCCTGCACGTGCACCCCAACACGCTGTCGTACCGGCTGCGCCGCTTCGGCGCGCTGACCGGGCGCGACCTGTCGGCGACCGGCGACTTCGCCGAGGTGTGGCTGGCCATCCGGGCGGCGGCCCAGCTCGGCGGGCTCTAGTCGATGCCTGGGCGGGTCACGGCTTCGGCTTGGCCGCCCGGTACAGCCACGCGTCGAACAGGTCGTCCAGGTCCCGGCCGGACAGCCGCTCCGCCAGGGCGAGGAGGTCCTTCGTGGTGACCGTCGAGTGGCGGTTCTGCCTGGCCCAGGTGCGCAGCAGCGTGAAGAACGTCTTGTCGCCGATCTCCTTGCGCAGCGCGTGCACGGTCATGGCGCCGCGCACGTAGATCGCATTCCAGTCGAACATGCCGTCGCGGCCCGGGTCGCCGGTCTTGAGCTTCCAAAAGTCACTGCCGGCTCGGTGCCTGTAGTGCTCGGCGAAGGTCCGCTCGGCGGACGGGCCGCCGTGCTGCTCCTGGTACAGCCACTCGGCGTACGACGCGAAGCCCTCGTTCAGCCAGATGTCCTTCCAGCTGCGCAGGCCGACGCTGTCGCCGAACCACTGGTGGGCCAGTTCGTGCACGATCACCAGTTCGTCCGACATGCCCGTGTCGTACACCGGCCTGCCCTGCGTCTCCAGCGCGTAGTCCACGTCGAGCCGGTCGGCGATGCCGCCCGTCGAGGAGAACGGGTAGTCGCCGAAGACCTTCGACTCCCACCGGATCGCCTTGGCCGTGGTGCTGTGCAGGCGCTTGAACTCCTTGGCCAGCGAGGGGTCGTACGCCGTGATGTTGGGTTTGCCCCCGACGGTGCCCCGGCTGACCGTGAACTTCCCGATCGCGACCATGGCGAGGTACGGCGCCATGGGGTGGCGCATCGTCCACTTCGAGGTCCGGTAGCCGTCACGCGGGCCGGCGACGCCGGAGTTGTCCGGCTCGCCGTTGGCCAGGACCGTCAGCCCCTCGGGCGCGGTGACCTCGAAGGTGAAGGTGGCCTTGTCACGCGGGTGGTCGTTGGCCGGGAACCAGCTGCGGGCGCCGTCCGGCTCGGCCAGCGCGACGGCGCCGTCCTCGGTGTCGATCCAGCCGGCGACGCCGAGCGCCCTGTCCTTGATCGGCTTCGGCCGGCCGGCATAGGTCACCATGACGGTGAACTTCTTCCCCGACGGCAGCCCGCGCCGGGGGGTGACGACGAGCTCCTGGCCCTTGCGGACGTACGACGCCCGGCGGCCGTTCACCTCGACCTCGCTGATCGCCGGACCGGAGAAGTCGAGGTCGAACCGGGACAGGTTCTTGGTCGCCCTCGCCGTGATCGTCGTCGTGGCGCTGAGGCGGCGGGTCTCCGGGGTGAACCGCAGCCGGACCGCGTAGTGGGCGACGTCGTAGCCGCCGTTGCCCGCGAGGGGGAAGTACGGGTCGCCGAGCCCGGCCGAGCCGGGAGTGTAGGCACCGGAGCCGGTGCTCGCCCGGGCCGACGGCACGGCCGCCAGGGGGATGACCGCCGTGAGACCGGCGGCGACGAGCCTTGGCCAGGGGGATGATCTACGAAGCATGATCCCTATCGTGGTGCATAGCGCCACGAAAATCGGGATTTATCCGCTTTTAGCGGGTGCAGATCGGATCAGGGGCGGCGTTCCAGCACGCTCGCCATCTCGGCCAGGAAGCCGTCCACCTCGCGGATCGCGTAGCCGGGCCGGAACACGACGGTGGCGAACGTGGCCTTCCTGACCTGCTCCGCCGTCAGCGGCTCGGCCGTCGTCCCGCGCAGCGTCGCCACCACCCGGTCGAGGAACTCGTCGACCTCCTCCTCCCGGTAGCCCATCCCGAGCCGTCCGGGGCGGAAGGCGACGCGTTCGACCCGGGCCGCCTGTGCCTCCAGCCAGGACGCCGTGCCCGGCTCCGGTGATGGCGCGCCCGTCTTCTCCGCGGCGTTCGCGGGGGCCGCGTCCGACCCCGCACGCTCCCCGTCCCCCGTACGGCGCGCCGCGGCCCGTGCGGCCGGCGCCGCGACGAGGGGCTGTGTCACGGCGTTCGCCATGGCGGCGCGCCCCGGAGCGGTGCGGTCCGCGGCGGCGGGTTCTGTCCCGGCGTGTTCTGTGGCGGCGGGCCCCGTGGCGGGCTTTGCCGCTGCGAGTTCTGTCGCCGCAGGCTCTCGGGAGGCGGGCTCTCCGGCGGCGGCCGGCCGTGGAGTCACCGTCACCGGCCCGGGAGCGCCGGCCGCGGGCCTCGCCCGCGCGTCGCCGCCCTGACCGGCTCTGGCCTCGACCGCCACGATGAACGCGTCGAGCGCGAAGTCCACCGCCGTCTCGTTGTAACCGCCGAGTTTGACGGCGAACCTCGCGTTCCTGATCTCGTCGGCCGTCACCGGCGGCCCGTCGGCCGGGCCACGCCCGAGCGTCGACTCGATCCTGCGCACGAAGTCGTCGACCTGTTGGGGGTCATAGCCCAGGCGCACGGCCATGACGCGGGGAAAGCGGTTCACCAGACCTCCGGCCCGTCGCTCATGCCCGACCATTTTGACGGGAGTCCCAACAGAAAGGCGAGACCCAAAGATCGCCCGATGTCGGTACGCCTGGAAGAACATCCCGATAAGCTCCAGAAACTATGCGGATCGCCAGCCTCTCCTTCCGGTACGGGAGGCGAGCCCCCTGGGTCCTGCGGGACGCCGGTCTGGTCCTCGATCCGGGAGACGTGGTCGAGGTCACCGGGCCCAACGGCACCGGCAAGTCGACCCTGCTGCGGCTCGTCGCCGGGCTGCTCAGGCCCGTACGCGGAAGCGTCGAGGACCGCCCCCGCGTCGTCGGATACGCCCCCGAGCGGTTCCCCGCGGACCAGCCGTTCACCGTGGCGTCCTACCTGCGGCACATGGCGGCGGTCCGGAGAGTGAGCACGGACGCGATCGGCCGGTGGAGCGAGCGGCTCGGCATGGACCACCTGCTCGGACAGCGCCTGCCCGACCTGTCCAAGGGCAGCGCGCACAAGGTGGGCCTCGCGCAGGCGCTGCTCGCCGAACCGGGCTTGCTCGTGCTCGACGAGCCCTTCGCCGGGCTCGACGCCGCCACCCGGGCCGAACTTCCCACGATCATCGGGGAGGTCCGCGCGCGCGGCGGGATCGTGGTGGTGAGCGACCACCAGGGCGACCTGCGCGCCTTTCCCGGCCTGCGCCGCTGCGAGGTCCGCGACCACGCCGTACGGGAGCTCGAGCAGGCCGAGGAGACCGGCGAGCCGGCTCTGACCGTGCTGGAGGTGGCGGTGGCCGCGTCGCGGGCGGCGGACCTGGCCGAGCGGCTGCGCGCCGAGGGCTGCGCGGTGCACATCACGGGCCGCACCACGGCCCGCGCCTCCGGGGAGGCCGCCGGATGACATCCGTGATCGCGCTGGCGCGGTTCCGCGTCGCCGGCTACGTCGCCTCCCACCGGGCCCTGCAACCGCTCATCGGACTGCTGGCGCTGCTGGCGATCCTCTACGCGACCGCCGTCCCCGCCGGTCAGGAGATCGCGGCCACCGCGGACTCGGCGGCCATGCTCGTGCCGGTGCTCGCCTGGGCCGCACGCGGCCTGCTCGACACCGAACCCGACGAGCAGCGCAGCGTCGCCCTGTCCGCGCTGGGGCCGAGAGAACTGGTGAGCGGACTGCTGGCGGCGTTCTCGTCGCTGCTCGTCCTGACCGCGGTCGCCGAGGCCGCCCTGCTCTCCCGTCTCGCCGCCTCTCCCACGCTCACCGTGCTCCTGGCCGGGGTGTGGCTGCACCTGCTGTCGGCGGCGGCGGGGCTCACACTCGGGGCGCTGACCAGCCGGCCGATCCTGCCCTCCCCCGCGGTGTCCACCATCGCCCTGATCCTCGGCTACCTGTCGATGCTGGTGATCAGCCTGGCCGGGGGCCGCTGGCTCACCGTGCCGGTCATGGGCTGGATGCGCGACGCCCACCACGGCGTGCTGCTCACCGGGCTGCCCCTGCTCACGGTGCAGTCGCTGCTGTGGCCCGCGATCGGACTGGCGGCCTACGCCTGGCTGCGCCGCACCCGGCCCTGAACCGCGGGATCAGGGCTGGGGCGCGGCGGCGAGCTGCCCGCACGCACCGTCGATCTCCCGCCCCCGGGTGTCCCGTACGGTGACGGCGACGCCGTGGGACTCCAGGCGGCGTACGAACGCCCGCTCGTCCTCGGGGCGCGAGGCGGTCCACTTGGAGCCGGGCGTGGGGTTGAGCGGGATCAGGTTGACGTGCACGAGCTTGTTCTTGAGCAGGCGGCCGAGCAGGTCGGCCCGCCACTCCTGGTCGTTGATGTCCTTGATCAGGGCGTACTCGATGGACACGCGCCGCTTGGTCCTGGCCGCGTAGTCCCACGCCGCGTCGAGCACCTCGGCGACCTTCCACCGCGTGTTGATGGGCACGAGCGTGTCCCTGAGCTCGTCGTCCGGCGCGTGCAGGGAGACGGCGAGCGTCACCGGCAGGCCCTCGTCGGCGAGCTTGCCGATCGCCGGCACCAGGCCGACCGTCGAGACCGTGACCCCGCGCGCAGAGATGCCGAGGCCCTCCGGCGCCGGGTCGACCAGGCGGCGTACGGCGCCGATGACGGCCTTGTAGTTGGCCATCGGCTCGCCCATGCCCATGAAGACCACGTTGGTCACCCGTCCCGGCCCGCCCGGGACCTCGCCGCGGGCCAGCGCCCGGGCGCCCGCGACGACCTGCTCGACGATCTCGGCGGTGGACATGTTGCGGGTGAGCCCGGCCTGGCCGGTCGCGCAGAACGGGCAGTTCATGCCACACCCGGCCTGGGAGGAGACGCACATCGTGACGCGGTCGGGGTAGCGCATCAGGACCGACTCGACCAGCGAGCCGTCGAACAGCTTCCACAGCGTCTTGCGCGTCATGCCGCCGTCACAGGTGATCTCGCGTACGGACGTCAGCAGCGGCGGCATGAGCTGCTCCACCAGCCGCTCGCGCAGCGCCCCCGGCAGGTCGGTCATCTGCTCGGGCGAGCCGGTCAGCCGGGTGAAGTAGTGACGGGAGAGCTGGTCGGCGCGGAACGGCTTCTCCCCCAGCTCCGCCACCGCCGCCCTGCGTTCGGCCATGGTCAGGTCGGCCAGGTGGCGCTGCGGCTTGGCCCGGCGGGGCGCCACGAAGGTCAGCTGCCCGGTCTTCGGCTGCTCGCTCACGCAAAACCCTTTCCATCTCCCGCCGCCATGGTCTTAACGACTGGCGCACGCGGCTTTACATTCTGTCTGGCGGTCGAATCCCGGAGGCGTACGAGAGGTGAGGTGTGGACACCACTGTCGTGCTCACCAGCCCCAACCCCTACGGGAGCCGCACACTGACGATCGAAGCCGACCGGACCTCCTCCGTAGCTTACCTTCGCGACGCGAAGGGGATCGTCCACGGAGCGGTCTGGCTGGCCAACCACGTCCCCGCACCCGCCGAGGCCGATCTCGCCCGGGCGGGCGCCGGGCTGCCGCCGGTGATGCCCGAGGCGCACACCGCGCACCCCTCCGGCCGGCCGCCCCTCGACGCGGAGGCGCTGTCGGTGCTGTGGTTCGAGGAGGGCGACGGCGTCGCCCTGTACGAGAACGACACGCTCCTGGCGGTCATTCCGGCGTGGGCCGACCTGGAGCGCGGCATGCCCGGGTACGCGCGCGACGCCGTCGGGGAGTCGCCGTTCGCCTGGCCCCTCGGCGAGGCGCTGGAGGGCCTGTCGCCCCGGGTGGCCAAGGCCCGCGCGTACTGGCAGTGGCGGCAGGCGGAGGGCAGCTGGGCCACCTACCAGCAGTTCGTGCTCGGCCACCTCGACGGCAGGCTCGGACCGCCGGGTCGTTACTGGGACGTCGGCGGCGACCGGTTCCCCATGGTCGGGGTCAGCGAGCGGCCGCCCACGTTCACCCGGGACTACACGGTCCTGTCCACCGTGGGCATGAGCTGCCAGCGGATGCCCGCCGCGGAGATGTACGACACGGCGTGCCGGGTGGAACTCGCGCTGGCGACCAGGCAGGATCCGAGGGTCGCCGCACGACTGTTCGCCTGGCTGGGGCAGTATCCGTGGCGCTCGGTGACGTGGCTGGGGCACGGGCACACGGCCCGCTGGTTCCAGAAGCCGGTCACGTTCCCGCTGGACGGCGGGCACCAGGGGGTGCTCATGCTGACGGACCCGCCCGGCCTGCCAGACATGTCTGGATTCGTCTTTGGCGGCGACGCCGTACGGTGGCTGTGGTTGCTCCCGCTCACCGAGTCCGAGCTGCGCCTCGTGGCCGACCACGGTCACCGGGCGATCAGCGAACGGCTGGCGATGACCAGCCGGATCTGACGCTCGCGAGCGTCGCGCGTCAGGCCACCGGGACCAGGAGCGTGAGCAGCAGCCACACGGGGACGAGCGTGAACAGCAGCGAGTCGAGGCGGTCCATGGCCCCGCCGTGCCCCGGCAGCAGCGTGCCCATGTCCTTGATGCCGATGTCGCGCTTGATGACCGACTCGACCAGGTCGCCGAGCGTCGCGCACACCACTCCGGCCAGGCCGACGACCGCGCCTTCCCAGTACTCACCCTGCAACAGGAAGTGCACCAGTAACGCGCCCCCCACGACGCAGGCGAGGGTGGACCCGGCGAAGCCCTCCCAGGTCTTCTTCGGGCTGATGAGCGGCGACATCCGGTGCTTGCCGAGGAAGATCCCGGCGAAGTAGCCGCCGATGTCGCTGCACACGGTGACCGCGACGAAGACGATCACCCGGTCCGCCCCGTCCTTGGGGGCCAGCAGCAGCGGCACGAAGCCCGCGAGCAGCGCCGGATAGACCGCGACGAACACGGCAGCGGTCGCGTCCCTGACGAAGCCTTCGGCTCCCTGGAACATGCGCCAGGTCAGCAGCACCATCACGGTCACGCCGAACGCGCCGACCAGGAACGTCGTGCCACCCCAGTAGGGCCCGATCACCATGGCCGCCATGCCGGCCAGCAGGGGCGGCAGCGGCACCCGGATGCCGAACCCGCCGAACGCCTTGACGATCTCGTGGATGCCGACGCCGACGGCCAGCAGGACCACGGCCAGGAAGGCGACCTTGACGGTGTAGAGCGAGCCGATGACCGCCGCGCCGAGCGCGACGCCGACCCCCACGGCGGCCGGGAGGTTGCGGCCGGTACGGCCCTTCTTGGCGGCGTCACCCTGCGGGGCCGCGGCATTCGTGGCCGCCGGGCCCGGAGGACCGCCCGGCGTGGCGGCCGTGCCCGGGCCGGAACCGGCGGCCCCGCTCTGCGCGCCACCATGGTCCGCGCCGGCACCGGCGAGCCCGTTCGACGCGGAAGCCTGCCCGGCACCCGGACCGGTGCCGGTGCGACCGCCCGTCTCGGGACCGTGTCCGGCACCGGAGGGGCCCGCCGGGCCCCCCGCCGGGTTCCGGTCGCCGGCGGCAGCAGTTCCGTCCACAGCGTCCCAACTCTCTATATACGCGTGATCCTTGCGCCGCCCGCTCTCGCGGTGCGGCACAAGGATCACGGTCATGCCGTACGGGCCCGGGTGCCGGGCCGCGTCGTCAGACCTCGAGCAGCTCGGCTTCCTTGTGCTTCAGCAACTCGTCGATCTTCGCGACGTGCTTCTGGGTGAGGTCGTCGAGCTCCTTGACCGCACGATGGACCTCGTCCTCGCCCGCCTCGCCGTCCTTGACGAGCTTGTCGAGGATCTCCTTGGCGTGCCGGCGGATGTTCCGCACCGACACCCGGCCGTGCTCCGCCTTGTTGCGGGCGACCTTGATGTACTCCTTGCGGCGCTCCTCCGACAGCTCGGGGAACACCACGCGGATCACGGTGCCGTCGTTGCTGGGGTTGACGCCGAGGTCGCTGTCGCGGATGGCCCTCTCGACCGCGTTCAGCGAGCCCTTGTCATAGGGCTGCACGAGCACCATGCGCGCCTCGGGGACGTGGAACGACGCGAGCTGCTGGATCGGCGTCGGCGACCCGTAGTAGTCAACGGTGATTTTGTTGAACATCGAGGGCGTGACGCGGCCGGTGCGGATGCTCGCGAAGTCGTCCTTGGCGACCGTCACCGCCTTGTCCATCTTCTCCTCGGCCTCGAGGAGGGTATCGTCGATCACTGCGGCTCCCTACTTCCCTGCCGGACTCACCAGCGTGCCGATCTTCTCACCACGGACCGCCCGGAGGATGTTGCCCTCGCCCATGAGGTCGAAGACCACGATGGGCAGGCCGTTGTCCATGCACAGGCTGATCGCGGTGGCGTCCATGACCCCGAGACCCCGCGTCAGCACCTCACCGTACTCAAGCTGGTCGAACCGGACCGCGTCGGGGTTCTTGCGCGGGTCCGAGTCGTACACGCCGTCGACCTGGGTGCCCTTGAGCAACGCCTCGGCGCCGATCTCCAGCGCGCGCTGCGCGGCGCAGGTGTCGGTCGAGAAGAACGGCGAGCCGAGGCCGGCGCCGAAGATCACCACGCGCCCCTTCTCCAGGTGGCGGATCGCGCGGCGCGGCAGGAACGGCTCGGCGACCTGCTGCATCGTGATCGCCGTCTGTACGCGGGTGTCTATGCCGCGCTTCTCCAGGAAGTCCTGCAGAGCGAGGCAGTTGATGACGGTCCCGAGCATGCCCATGTAGTCGGCCCGGGCGCGGTCCATGCCGCCCTGCGACAGCGCCGCGCCGCGGAACATGTTGCCGCCGCCGACGACGACCGCCACCTGCACGCCCTCACGGACCGCTTCGGCGACCGAGTCCGCCAGCTGGGCGACGACACGCGGGTCGATGCCGAGCGACTCGCCGCCCGCGAACGCCTCGCCCGACAGCTTCAGCATCACCCGCTTCCAGCGCAGCGGCCCGTCGTACGACGAAGCCGCCGGCGTGGCGGGTCTGGTGTTCTCCTGCACGGCGGCGGCCTCCTCGGTTGTCAGCGCGGGTCGAAAAGCTCCTGGCAGTAAGCCTAAGCCTGGCCGACCTTGTAACGGGTGAAGGCCAGGACCTTGACGCCGGCCTCCTCCGCGACCTTCTTGATCGTCTTCTTGTTGTCCTTCACGAACGCCTGCTCGAGCAGGGTGAAGTCCTTGTACCAGCCGTTGACCCGGCCGTCGACGATCTTCGGGATGGCGGCCTCGGGCTTGCCCTCCTCGCGGGTCATCTGCTCGAAGAGCGACCGCTCCTTCTCGACGACCTCGGCGGGCACCTCGGCGGGGCTCAGGTACTTCGGCGCCATCGCGGCGGTGTGCTGCGCGATGTCCTTGGCGACCTCGGCGTTCGGCGTGTCGAGCTGCACGAGCACGCCCACGGCCGGCGGGAGCTGCGGGTCGGTCTTGTGCATGTAGGAGGTGATGAAGCCACCCTCCAGCAGCGAGAACCGGCGGATCTCGATCTTCTCGCCGAGCGCCGCGTTGGCCTCGTCGAGCAGCTCCTTGACGGTCTTGCCGCCCAGCTGGGACTCGAGCAGGGTCGGCACGTCGCCGGGCTTGGTCGCGACGATGTGCGCGACGATCTCGGCCGCGAGCTCCTGGAAGCGCTCGTTCTTGGCGACGAAGTCGGTCTCGCAGTTGAGCTCCAGCAGCGCCGCGAGGGAGTCGCCCTCGTGCTTGACGGCGACCAGGCCGTTCGACGCGGTGCGGGCCTCGCGCTTGCCGACGTCCTTGGCGCCCTTCAGGCGCAGGATGTCAACGGCCTTGTCGAAGTCGCCCTCGGACTCCTCGAGCGCCTTCTTGCAGTCCATCATGCCGGCGGCGGTCAGCTCACGAAGGCGCTTGACGTCGGCCATGTTTACGGAAGCCATTGTCCAATTTCCTCTTCGGGACCCGGATGAATCGTCTGGGGGGGTGGGCGCCCGTGCCGGGCGCCCACCCGGTGAAGCCCTCAGTGCGGAGGGCGTGTCCCCGCCGCACCGGTACCAGGTCGCTGCCTGGGAGATCCCCGCCCGTCGCGGCAGGCCGTAGGCGCCGCGCCCGGCGGGGACCCGTGGTCGTTTCTCAGGCCTGCTCGTCCTGCGCGGGCTGCTCGGCGGCCGGAGCCTCGGCAGCCGGAGCCTCGGCAGCCGGGGCCTCGGCAGCGGGAGCCTCGGCGGTCTCGGCGGCCGGAGCGGCCTCGCCGCCCTCGAGGAGCTCGCGCTCCCACTCGGCCAGCGGCTCGGCGGCGGCGACGCCCGCGGGCTTCTCGTCGCCGCGGCCGGCGCCCGCACGGGTCATGAGGCCGTCGGCGACGGCGTCGGCGATCACCCGAGTGAGGAGGCTGACGGCGCGGATCGCGTCGTCGTTGCCCGGGATCGGGTAGTCGACCTCGTCCGGGTCGCAGTTGGTGTCCAGGATCGCGACAACCGGGATGCCGAGCTTCTTGGCCTCGTTGATCGCGATGTGCTCCTTCTTGGTGTCCACGACCCAGACCGCGCTCGGGACGCGGGCCATGTCACGGATACCGCCGAGGGTGCGCTCCAGCTTCTCCTTCTCGCGGCGGCGCATCAGGAGCTCCTTCTTGGTGAGCCCGGAGCCGGCCACGTTGTCGAAGTCGAGCTCCTCGAGCTCCTTCAGCCGCTGAAGCCTCTTGTGCACGGTGGAGAAGTTGGTGAGCATGCCGCCCAGCCAGCGCTGGTTCACGTACGGCATGCCGACGCGCGACGCCTGCTCGACGATCGACTCCTGCGCCTGCTTCTTCGTGCCGATGAACATGATGGTGCCGCCGTGCGCGACGGTCTCCTTCACGAAGTCGTAGGCACGGTCGATGAACGACAGCGACTTCTGCAGGTCGATGATGTAGATGCCGTTGCGCTCGGTGAAGATGAAGCGCTTCATCTTCGGGTTCCACCGACGGGTCTGGTGGCCGAAGTGGACGCCGCTCTCCAGCAGCTGTCGCATGGTGACGACAGGGGCCATGGTGATGGTCCTCCATGGTCGTGTGCCCTCGGGCACGGTCTCGGTTGGTCACGCGGGCGTCTTGCCCGCGCCCTGACGCCCCGGGCCGCTTCCACCGGACTCGGTCCGGACCGAGAAGGCGGCTCGTGAGTGGGCGTGCGAATTCGGCCCGCCTAGCAGGCCGTCGAACAGTCTACCCGGATCCGCTCCTTCAGTTGACCCTTGCCGGATCAGCACCCCGTCTCGTCACCACGCGCCTCGACGGCCACGCGGCTGCCTCGCGAGTCACCCGCCGCCGTCCGGTCCGCTTGCACCGTCCGAGACCGGCTTGCACAGGAGCGGGGCTCAGGAGACCGGGGCCCACGAGGCAGGGTGCTCCCCCTGCCGGGGCGGTGGGCTCGTCCAGTGGGGGCGCGTACCGTTCACGGCGCCGGGCGGCCTCACATAGGTGAGCGTGCCGAAGGGGCTGTCCATCGTCGCCAGCAGATCGTCCACCGGGGGCTGCCGCACCCCTTCCGCGTCGACCCTGCCGAGCTCGTCGAGCCACGCGGCGGTCCTCGCCAGCGACACCTCGACATGCCAGGAACCGCCCTCGGCCGCCCGCCTGAGCAGCGCCGCGACCACGCCGAACGCGGCCAGGTAACCGGTGCCGTGGTCGAGTGCCTGCGCGGGAAGCGGATTGGGCCGCAGGCCGTCACCGTTCTCGTGGGCGATTCCGCACGCCATCTGGACGAGGCTGTCGAATCCTCTCCTCGAGGCCCACGGCCCGCGCCCGCCGTACGCGGAGATGTCGACGCAGACGATGCCGGGCCGCAGGGCGGCGAGGTCGTCCGGCCCGAAACCCCTGGCCCGCAGGGTCCCCGGCCTATATGCCTGCACGACCACGTCGGCCTGGCGGACCAGTTCGCGCAGCGTGTCGGCCTGCGACCGCAGATCGACGTGGCACGACCGCTTGCCGAACGCCGTCTCCACCACGAGCCCCGGAACCTCCGGCAGGTGCGCGGCGCCCACCCGCAGCACGTCCGCGCCGTACGCCGCGAGCGCCCGCGCGGCCACCGGTCCGGCGATCACGCGGGTGAGGTCGAGCACCCGTATGCCGCTCAGCGGCCGACGCGGCCCGGCCGGAGAGCCGGTGACGGGGCCGGACATCTCCCCGGCCCATGCGCGGCCCTCGGTGGAAGGCCCGGTCCGGCTGTGGCCGGTCTCGCCACAGTCGCTCCTACAGTCGCTCCCACCGCCACTCCCGCCGTCGGTTCCGCTGTGATAGGTCTCGCCGCGGCCAGTTCCGCCGTGGCCGCTCTCGCCGCGGCCGGTTCCACCGCCGGTCCCGCTGTGTCCGCTCTCACTGCGACCGGTTTCACTGCGACCGGTCTCACCGCGGCCGGTCCCGCTGTGTCCGGCCTCACCGCGGCCGGTGAGACCGCCGCGCGGCCGGCCGCCCCCTTCCCCGTCGGGCAGCCGGGAGACGCCCACGAGAGGCAGGCCGGCCAGCGCCCGCGCCTGCGGGTGCGCGAGCCACTCCGCCCTGCTCCGCATCGCCGCCGCGCAGCCGCCCGCGCGAATCACGGCCTCCTCGATGTCGACCGCCGCACGGCCGGCACACGCCCTCGCGACGTCCTCCTTGCCCGCGCCCGGGGGCAGCCCGAGCGCGCGCACGGCGGCGTCGCGGTGGTGGTCGAAGTTGCAGTGGAGCCGCACCCAGCCGTCCGAGGCGCGGTAGTCCCCCGACAGCGCGGCCCAGACGTCCATGCCCTTCCCGTCGGCGCGGAAATGCCGCTCGCTCTGGAAGGCCACGGCGGCGTGGCGGACATCGATGGTCACGTCCGGGTCGCTGTGCGTACCGTGAAGGTCTTCCCGGCCGCCGGGCCCCTCCTCGCCCCTGCCCTCGATCCGCACGGCAGTACGTGCGGCATAGGCGGCGACGGCGGCGGTCAGGGCGCCGGCCGAGGCCGCGGCCATCGTGCCGATGGGGAAGACGGACGGCAGCGCGGGATCCTCTCCGGTGACCCGGACCTCGGGCAGGGCGACCCCGACGCTCGCACCCAGTTCCCTGATCAGTTTCGCGGTCACTGCCGTCTCCTCACTTCCGCTGCCCGGCGGCATGCTCAGCAGGGGCGGAGCGCCACGCCTCCGGGGGACCCGGGCCAGTATCCATGCCGGTCGCAGTCTGCCCGCGGCCGCCCTCCCGCTTCCGCCCCTGGCCTCGCCTGTGGACGGCAAGAGCGCTCTCTCCCTGCCCACCTGCGGTTATCTCCGCCCGTCCACAACCGACGGCCCGAGTGCCGCGCTCGTCCACCGCGCTTGTCCACAGAAACAGGTTCGGTGGCACGAGCGGAGGGCCGCATCGGCGATCGTCTCCGCCGGAGGTGGTCCCATGGCGGCGAAGGATCGGCTGGGCAGACAGGGCGAACAACTCGCCGTGACCTTTCTGACGGCGAAAGGCATGCACATACTCGACCGCAACTGGCGCTGCGCGGAGGGCGAGATCGACATCGTCGCCCGCGACGGCAACGCGCTGGTGATCGTGGAGGTGAAGACCCGCTCCGGGCGCAGCCACGGCACCGCGTTCGAGGCGGTCACCGGCGCGAAACTGCTCCGCCTGCGGACGCTGGCCGGCAGATGGCTCGCCACGTGCACCGAGCGCTTCGACACGATACGGATCGACGTGATCGCGATAGAGCGGTTCGCCGGCGACTTCTCCCTCAGGCACGAGCGCGGGGTGGTCTGAGATGCCCGTGGCCCGGACGCACTGCGTCGGCCTCGTGGGCGTCACCGGACGCCTCGTCGAGGTCGAGGCCGATGTCGGCCCCGGCGTCGCCGGAACGCACTTCATCGGGCTTCTCGACACCGCGATCAGCGAAGCCCGGGGCCGCGTGAGGTCCGCGCTGATCAACAGCAGGTTCGCCTGGCCGGACGCGCGGGTCACCGTGAGCCTGTCCCCGGCCACGCTGCCCAAGCGGGGGTCGCTCTTCGATCTGGCCATCGCGATCGCGGTGCTCGGCGCGGCCGGCGCCTTGCCCGCGCAGCGGATCTCGGCGCCGATGTTCCTCGGCGAGCTCGGTCTCGACGGGCGGGTCCGTCCGGTCCGGGGCGTGCTGCCGGCCGCGCTCGCCGCCGCCGAGGCGGGGGTGCGCACGGTCGTGGTGCCCGCGCTCAACGCCGCCGAGGCCGCCCTGGTGCCCGACCTCACCGTGGTTCCCGTCGCCACGCTCGGCGAACTCGTGGGATGGCTGCGCTCGGGCGACCTGCACCGGCTTCCGGTGGTGGCGGAGGCCGCCGCGCTGTCGCGGGAGGCCGAGCACCTCGCGCACGCCGAGGGCACGCCGGGGCCGGACCTGTGCGATGTGGCCGGGCAGCCGATGGGCCGCAAAGCACTGGAGGTGTGCGCGGCCGGCGGGCACAACCTGTGGATGCTGGGCCCACCGGGAAGCGGCAAGACCATGCTCGCCGAGCGTCTGCCGACCCTCCTTCCGCCGCTCGACCAGGAGAAGGCGCTGGAGGTGTCCGCCATCCACTCGGTGGCCGGAACGCTGCCTGCGGGGCGTCCACTGCTCACCCGGCCCCCGTTCATGGCTCCGCACCACAGCGCGACGATGGCGGCCGTCGTCGGCGGTGGGAGCGGAGGCGTCGTGCGCCCCGGAGCGGTGTCGCTCGCGCATAGGGGCGTGCTCTTCCTCGACGAGGCCCCGGAGTTCGCGACCACTGTGCTCGACTCCCTGCGGCAGCCGCTCGAGTCCGGGAAGGTGACGATCGCACGGGCTGTCGGCGCGGTCACGTTCCCCGCCCGGTTCACGCTGGTCCTCGCGGCCAATCCGTGTCCCTGTGGCCTGCAGGGAACGGTCGGACACCCCTGCAGGTGCACCCCCGCAGGGCGGCGGCGCTATCTCGACCGGCTCTCGGGGCCGCTGCTGGACCGCGTCGACGTGAAGATGAAGATCGGCCGGGCCACCCGTGCCGAGTTGCTCGCGGACCGGCACTTCGTGGAGACCAGCGCGACCGTGGCCGAGCGGGTGAGGCTGGCGCGCGAGCGGGCCGCCGGGCGGTTGTCCGGCACCCCTTGGCGCACCAACGCCGAGGTGTCCTCGTCCGCGTTGCACCGCGACCTCCGCCTGCCCGACGCCGCGATGGCCCCGCTGCACCGGGGCCTCGACGTGGGCACGCTCAGCGCACGCGGGCTGGACCGCGTGCTCCGCGTCTCCTGGACGCTCGCGGACCTCGCCGGCAAGGACCGTCCGGGCCAGACCGAGACCTCGGCGGCCCTCGCACTATGGCTCGGAGTGGACTGATGGATACGACCGAATTCCGCACCGCCGACAACGCACCGGCCGGCGACGCCCTCGCCCCGGCAGCGGGCACCCCCGGCACGGCCGGGAACATCGATGACCCTGCCGGGACCATGAAGGACGCGGCCGGGAACATGGATGGCTCGGCCGGGGACGCCGATGACGCGGCCGGGCAGGGCGGGGCGGAGCGGCTTGCCCGGGTGGCGATCATGCGCATGGCCGAGGCGGGCGACGCGGTGATGGGCCGGTTGATCACGCGCTTCGGACCGGTGGGCGCGATGCGGCAGGCGAGACGCGGCGTGCTGGATCCCGGCTTCGCACGTGACGAGAGAGACCGCGCCGACGCTTCCCGGCGCCATCTCGATCTCGGCCGGCATGCGGCCGCCTGGGCGGCCCGCTACTCCGACCCCGCGGGCGACCTGGCGCAGGGCAGGCGGCGAGGAGCGCGGCTGGTCGTCCCGGGCGACGCCGAATGGCCCACTCAGCTCGACGACCTCGGAGACGCCCGGCCGTTCGGCCTGTGGGTGGACGGGCGGGCGAACCTTCGGTTCTCCTGCCTGCGCTCGGTCTCCGTCGTCGGCGCCAGAGCCGCGACCGCGTACGGCACGACCGTGGCGGCCGAGTTCGCCATGAGCCTCGGCGGACGTGGCTGGACCGTGATCAGCGGGGGTGCCTACGGGATCGACGGCGCCGCGCACCGGGGCGCGCTGGCCGCCGGGACGCCGACGGTCGTCGTCCTCGCCTGCGGGACGGACGTGTGTTACCCCAGCGCCCACGAGGACCTGTTCCGTGCCGTGCGCGAGCGGGGCGTGGTGATCAGTGAGTGGCCGCCGGGCGCTCACCCCACCCGGCTGCGCTTCCTCATCCGCAACCGGGTCATCGCGGCCCTGTCGCGGGGAACCGTTGTCGTCCAGGCGGCCGCGCGCAGCGGTGCGCTCAACACGGCCACTCACGCCTGGGGCCTCAACCGGCACCTGATGGCCGTTCCCGGTCCCATCACCACGGACGTCTCCGCGGGCTGCCACGTCCTGATCCGTCAGGGCAAGGCCGTCTGCGTCACCACGGCCGATGAGATCATCGAGCTGGTCGGCTCCATCGGCGACGACCTCGCGCCGGAGCGACGCGGGCCCGTGCGGCCTCGTGACGGACTGAACGACGAGACCAGGCGTGTGCTCGAAGCGATTCCCGCACGGGGTGCCACGGGTCCCGCCGCGATCGCCGTCGCCGCCGGGGTGGACATCGGAACCGCGCTCGCCTGCCTCGGCGCCCTGGCCGCCGCGGGGTTCGTCGAGAACGTGGATCGGGGGTGGCGGCTGCGGCCCGAGGCGCGTGAATGAACCGCCGGCACCGGGCCGAAGCGGCCGCCGCCCGGGGGTGAAACCGGCGGCGCGGATCAGCTGCGGCACCCGGCGCTGGGGACGAACCGGCGGCGCCCGGCGCTCCGGGAGCAACGCGCGAGACGACACGCCGAAGAGGCCCGATGCCCCCGGGACGAACCGCCGGCACCGCTCACGCGGCACGCCCGGGAACGCGCCCCCTGGATAGCATCCGGGGTCGTGGCCGTGCTCCCTTTCGCACGGCTTACGGAAACGGAGGCGCTCATGCGCATCGGGTGCCGCTCGTGGGCAGTGGGACCACAAGAGGTGGGCCCCGGCCGGTCCGTCGCCGTCACCGGGGCCGCGAGAGTCAACGGGCTACGGGGCTCCCGCGGGCGGCTCCCGCGCCCATCGAGCGGGAAGCGAGGGGAAGGACGCGCCGTGACAGCGGGCGAGGAGCAGGGGCTCGGGGAGTTCGACGCCGTCCTGGAGCGGTTCGAGCGGCATCTGCGGCTCGAACGGGACCTGTCGCCACATACGACCAGGGCGTATCTGGGGGACATCTCCTCGCTGATCGCGCACATGAGGGCCGCCGGGCACGAGAACGTCACCGCTCTCGACGTGACCGTCCTGCGCGACTGGCTGGGAGACCAGCACCAGGCCGGACGATCGAGGGCGACGCTCGCCCGCCGTTCCGCCTGTGCCCGCGTCTTCACCGCCTTCTGCCACCGGCGGGGATGGCTGGCGAGTGACCCCGGGTTGCTCCTCGGCACGGCGAAGGCCGAACGCCGGCTGCCGAAGGTGCTGGACCAGACGGAGGCCGAAGCCGTCCTCGGCACACAGGGAGACGGTGACCCCAGGGACCTGCGCGATCGCGCGATGCTGGAGCTGCTGTACGCGACCGGCGTGCGGGTGAGCGAGCTGTGCGGCCTCGACGTCGACGACGTGGACCGGGACCGCCGTACGGTCCGCGTGCTGGGGAAGGGACGCAAGGAGCGGACGGTGCCCTTCGGTCTCCCCGCGCTGCACGCCCTGGACGGCTGGTGCGTCCGGGGCAGACCCCTATGGGTCCGCGAAGGGAGCGGCCCCGCGCTCTTCCTCGGCGTGCGGGGAGGCCGGATCGACCAGGGGACCGTCAGACGCGTCGTGCACGCCCGTCTGGCGCAGGTCGAGGGGGCACCCGACATGGGCCCCCACGGGCTGCGCCACACCGCCGCCACGCACCTGCTCGAAGGCGGGGCGGACCTGCGATCCGTGCAGGAGATGCTCGGGCACGCGTCCCTGGCCACCACGCAGATCTACACGCACGTGTCCATCGAGCGGCTGCGGGCCGCCTACCGCCAGGCCCATCCCCGCGCCTGACCACCGGGTCACCGCGGGGCCACCGCGGGGTCACCGCGGGGTCACCGCCGGGGCGCGTCCGGTCGCCCGGGAGGCCGAACCCGCTCATCACGGGCCCGGACGGGGTCCGCTGACCGGCCACCGGGGCAGGAGGCGGACCTGCCCCCGGCCGAACAACAGGAGCGGGTCCAGGTAGAGGCGTCCGCGCAGCAGTCCCCAGTGAAGGCAGGAGGCGCAGTGCAGACAGGAGGCGCAGTGCGCGGCGCCGTCCTCCTCGATCGTGCCGATGACCTGACCGGCCGCGACGACGTCGCCCGGCCGGACCAGGGCGCGGACCGGCAGGTAGGTGGTGCGCAGGCCACCGGGATGGACGATCGTCACGACCCCTCGGCCGGCGACCCGCTCGGCCAGGCCGACGGTTCCCGCTCCCGCGGCCGTCACCTTCTCCCCGGGCCGCGCGGCCAGGTCCACACCCCGGTGACCGGCCAGCCAGCGCTGTGCGGGCGGGTCGAAGCGCCTGATCGGACGTGCGGGCCCAGGAAGCGGCCAGCGCCATCGGGGCCCACGCTCCTCGTGCGGTCCCGTCCTGCCCGGCGCGCCGGGCGTGACCCGCAACGCCCGCGCGCCCGGCGTGACCGCCTCCACCGGCTGCGTGGCGCCACGGGGCCGGGCCGCCGCGGCCGCCCCGATCCCGGGCGCGCTCGCCGTCCCGCCGGCCGCGTGAGGCCCCATGAGGACCGGAGCGGCGACGGGCACGAGGGCGGAACGGGGACGCGTGAGGACCACGGTCAGCATGGACAGCACGAGCACGTACGCGACGAGACGCATGCCCCCGACGATGTCTGCCGCAGGCCTGCGCAGAAGCGGCCGAACGCCGTTCTGGGGACAACCCCCGGCATGGTCAGCTCGAGAAGCCCTCCTTGGGCATCTCGAGGTCGGGCTTGGCCAGTTCCTCGATGTTGACGTCCTTGAAGGTCACAACCCGAACGTTCTTCACGAAACGGGCAGGGCGGTACATGTCCCAAACCCAGGCGTCCTGCATCTTCACGTCGAAGAAGACGTCGCCGTTCTCGGCGGTGCGGACGTCGAGATCGACGGAATTGGTGAGATAGAAGCGCCGCTCGGTCTCGACCACGTAGGTGAACAGGCCGACCACGTCGCGGTACTCCCGGTAGAGCTGCAGCTCCATCTCGGTCTCGTACTTTTCGAGATCTTCCGCGCTCATCCCGGTCCTCCTCTTCCACGCCCCGTCGAGATCCCCCGCTGGGACCGGCCCCGTTCAGACGACACCGGCCCCGACCTCATTCTCGCGCATGTCCTCATCCTGCCCCGTCCACAGGCCCTCGGCGGGGATCCGTGTCCCACGAGTCACCCTGGCCACCGTCACGAACGAGAACCGATGGTGGGGGCTCGGGCCATGCCGGGCTAGGGCCCTCCGGTGGCCGGGAGTCACGTACCCCTTGTGCAGGGCGAAGCCGTACTGCGGATAGATCTCGTCGAGACCGTGCATCAGCCGGTCCCTGGTCACCTTCGCCACGATCGAGGCCGCGGCCACGCACGCGGCGACCTGGTCGCCCTTCCACACCGCCAGCGACGGCGCCGGCAGCCCCGCCACCGGGAAACCGTCCACGAGGACGTAACCGGGGACGAGCCCCAGCCCGGCGACGGCCCGCCGCATCCCCGCGATGTTGCACTTGTGCAGGCCGCGCGCGTCGATCTCCTCGGGAGGGATCACGACCACGTTCACGGCCCGGGCGGTCGCCGTGATCCGCTCGTAGAGGCGTTCGCGGACCGCCTCGGTCAGGAGCTTGGAATCGCTCAGTCCGTCGATCTCCCGCCCCAGCACCACCGCGGCGACGACCAGGGGCCCGGCACAGGCGCCACGCCCGGCCTCGTCCACCCCGGCGACCGGCGTGAACCCCCGCCGGGCCAGGGCCCGCTCGTAGCCGTAAAGTCCGGAGTCCCGTCGTACGACACTCGGGCGCGGGCGATAGACAGCTGTCATGACGACTAGCAGATTACGCCCCATTCAGGACCGGCGATACGGCCGGAACCGCCATCGGCGGCAAAGCCGCAGGTGAGATCAGCGTACGGCGGAGAAAGTCTCCGGCCGGGACAGGAAGGAGATCCGGTTCAGCGGCCAGTAGCGCAGGAACGCCCGTCCGATCACGTCGTCCTCGGAGACCGTTCCCTGATACCCGTTCTCCATGTTGGAGCGCGAGTCCGCCGAGTTGTTCCGGTGGTCGCCCATCAGCCACAGCCGGCCCTTGGGAACCTTGACGTCGAAGTCACGGCCGGAGGGATAGACCCCCGGGTAGAGGTACTTGTTCTCCTCGTCCAGCGGGGTCCCGTTCACCGTGATGCGGCGCTTGGCGTCGCAGCACTTCACGTGGTCGCCACCGACGCCGATCACCCGCTTGATCGTGTCCTCGCCGTCCCAGCCCTTGAAGACCACGATGTCGCCGCGCTCCACCGGGCCGAGCTTGTACGCCAGTTTGTTGACCACCACGTAGTCGTCCACCAGGAGCGTGTTCTGCATCGACTCCGACGGAATGTAGAACGACTGCAGCAGGAAGGCGTGGACCAGCAGGGCGACGACGACCCCGCCGAGGACGTACAGGAGGGTCTCCAGAAGGCCGGAGCCCTTCTTCTTGGCGGGCCGGTCCTCCTCCCCCTCGCCGGTGGTCCGCTCGCCTTCTCCCTCGGCCGGCTCGGCCGGATCCTCCGGGACGCCGTCCGCCGCCCCGGCAGGCCCTGCGGTTCCTAAGCGGCTCTCGTCGGCCTCTCCCACGGCTGTCTCCTCCCGCTCCGTCACGTCCTGCGCCTGGTCAGCCGCCTGCGCAGGGCCACCAGCGGCACGGCCCCCGCGAGGCCCGCGACGAACGGCGCCGCCCCGAGGGCCGCCTGGAGCGCCGGCTGCGCGAACGTCTCCGGAATCGGCAGGATCTTCGCCCGGTCGAACGGCCAGACGATGACGAAGGCGCGGCCGATCACCTTGTCGGCGGGGATGGTGCCGCCACCGGGGTCCCCCATGTGCAGGCGGGAGTCCCAGGAGACCGAGCGATGGTCGCCCATCACCCACAGACGGTCCGGCGGGACGGTGACCTCGAACTCGCGCCCGGACGGCTCGTCCCCGGGATACAGGTACGACTTCTCCTCCAGCGGCACGCCGTTCACCGTGACCCGGCCCTGCTTGTCGCAGCACTTGACCTTGTCGCCCGGCACGCCGATGACGCGCTTGATGTAGTCCTTCTCCCCCGGCACGACCCCGAACGCGTTGCCGAGCCAGCGCAGCCCGGCCGCGATGGGGTTGGACGGCTCCTCGAGCTTCACCTCGGGGTCCCATGAGTCCACCCCGGAGAACACCACGATGTCGCCGCGCTCGATGTCGCGTACGTGGTAGACCAGCTTGTTCACCAGCACGCGGTCGTTGATGAGAAGCGTGTTCTCCATCGACTCGGACGGGATGTAGAACGCCTGGACCACGAAAGACTTGATCAGCAGCGCCAGGGCGAGAGCGACCACGATCAGAACGGGCAACTCCCGCCAGAACGAGCCTTTTTTCTTCCCGTCCTCGGCGTTCTGCTTGACGTCTTCGGCGACCACGTCCACCCCGTCCTCGGCAGGGCGGCGCGTGCCCGGCCCCTGTCCCTCGCTAGCCATCGCTGCTGAGCCTAGATGATGTCCACGACGGCGAGCGCCGGGGACACCGGATCACCGGCAAAAAGAAAGTGGCCCGCGCCTGGGGCACGGACCACGATCTTCAAAGCCTTACTTGCCGGCCGGCTGCGCCTCGCGCTTCTCGCGGATGCGGGCGGCCTTCCCGCGCAGGTCACGCATGTAGTACAGCTTGGCCCGGCGGACGTCGCCGCGGGTGAGCACGTTGATCTTCTCGATCACGGGGCTGTGAACCGGGAAGGTGCGCTCGACGCCGACGCCGTAGCTGACCTTGCGGACCGTGAACGTCTCACGGATGCCACCGCCCTGGCGGCGCAGGACGAAGCCCTTGAACACCTGGATGCGGGACCGGTTGCCCTCGACGACGCGGACGTGGACCTCCAGCGTGTCACCCGGGCGGAAAGCCGGTACGTCGCTGCGAAGGGCAGCCTTCTCGATCTCCTGGATCTGCGTGTGCATGGCGTCGGTTCCTCATTGACATGGGCACACGGAGGTCCACCCGGCCGGCCCGGAGGCTCGGCGACGAGGGGGACACGCGTGCTTGGCTTGATACGTCTTGTCTGCCGCGTCCAGACCGGGACGCACCCGGCCATGCCGAAGTAGGCAGCAGCGATTCAGTCTGCCATACCTTCCGGCCCTGCGCGAAACGCAGTGCCGGAACCGGCGACGGAACGGCACTCCTCGGTGCGTCCCTCGGTGCGCTCTTCGAGGCGCTCCTCACGACGTTCCTCGGGACGCTGCTCGCCGCACTCCGCGCGGCGCTCTTCACGGCGCTCTTCGAACTCCTCGATGACACGCCGGTCGTGCTTGTCGAGGCCGTCCCGGTCGAGCCGGGCGGCCAGTTCCGGCCTCCTGGCCAGCGTGCGCCGCAGCGCCTCGTCGCGCCGCCAGCGGGCGATCCTGCCGTGATGGCCCGACAGCAGGACCTCCGGCACCTCGTGCCCCCGCCAGACGGGCGGCTTGGTGTAGACGGGGCCTTCCAGCAGGTTGGCCATGGCACCGGGCGCGAAGGAGTCGTCGGCGACCGAGCGCGCGTTGCCGAGGACCCCCGGCAGCAGCCTGCCCACGGCCTCGACCATCACCAGCACGGCCGCCTCTCCCCCGGCTAACACGTAGTCGCCGATGCTCACCTCGTCGACGCGCAGGCGCTCGCCGTACTCCGTGACTACGCGGGAGTCGATGCCCTCGTAGCGGGCCGGGGCGAACAGCAGCCACGGCTCCCCGGCGTACTCCAGCGCCACTTCCTGCGTGAACGGACGGCCGCTCGGCGTGGGCACGATGAGCCGGGGCAGCACGTCCTCCCCGGAGGCGGCACGCCCGTTCTCGATCACCGCGTCGAGGGCCTCCCCCCAGACCTCCGGCTTCATCACCATCCCGGGGCCCCCGCCGTACGGCGTGTCGTCCACGGTCTTGTGGACGTCGTGCGTCCAGTCGCGGAGCTGGTGGAGGTGGATGTCGAGGATGCCGCGCTCCCGGGCCTTGCCCATGAGGGACACGTCGAGCGGGGCGAAGTACTCCGGGAAGATCGAGATGATGTCGACGCGCATGTGCGGCCCCTACTCCGCCTCGGCGGCGTCGAGCAGGCCGGGCGGTGCGTCGACGACGAGGATTCCCTTGCCGAGGTCGACCTCGGGCACGAGCGCCTTGACGAACGGGACGTACGCCTCGTCACGCGATGGACGGGCCACCACGAGCAGGTCCTGTCCGTGGTGGAGGACGTCGCTGACCTCGCCGACCCGCTCCCCCTCGGTGGTGACCACCGTGAGGCCGATGAGCTCGTGGTCGTGGAACTCGTCGGGGTCCTCGATCGGCGGCAGGTCCGCGGAGTCCACGACGAGCAGCGTGCCGCGCAGCGCCTCCGCGGCGTCCCTGCCCTCAACGCCGGCCAGGGTCAGCAGCAGGATCCCCTTGTGCCACCGGGCCCGCTCCACCGTCAGCGGCCCGGCCGAGACCGGGTCGGTTGCCAGCGTCGCCCCGGGGGCGAAGCGCAGATCCGGCTCGTCGGTGCGCACCTCGACCGTGACCTCGCCCCGCACGCCGTGCGGGCGGCCGATCCTGCCCACGACTAGCTGCACTTGTCGCCTACCTCCGCTACCGCTTCAACGCGACTTCTCCGCGACGGTCCGAACGTCCCGCCCGAACCGTCTGCCACCGCGAACCACCCGGAAAAGACCGGTCCCGAGCCGGAAAACACGCCGGGGGACCCCGGTGCGGGGTCCCCCGGACGCGTCAGTTCGGCTCAGCGCGCCTCTTCCAGGTCGACCAGGTCGATCCGCACGTACTTGCCGTTCGACAACGCGTTGACGACGGTGCGCAACGCCTTGGCCGTACGGCCGCCACGGCCGATGACCTTGCCGAGGTCGTCGGGATGAACCCGGACCTCGAGAACGCGCCCGGTGCGGATGCGCCGGGCGCGGACCCGGACATCGTCCGGATGCTCGACGATGCCCTTGACCAGGTGCTCGAGGGCCTCCTCGAGCACCTCAGGCCTCGCCTTCCGGCTTCTCCTCCGCGGCCGGGGCCTCGGTGGTCTCTTCGGCCTTCACGGGCTTCTTGGCCTTCTTCGGCGTGGTGGCGGCGGCGCCGGCGTCACTCGAGAGCGACTCCCTCGCGGCGGCCTCGTACGCGGCGTGCCGGTCGGGCTTGGGCTCGGCGACCTGGAGCGGCGTGGCGGGGGCGGGCTCGCCCTTGAACTTCTGCCAGTCGCCGGTCAGCTTGAAGATCTTCAGGACCGGGTCGGTCGGCTGCGCGCCGACGCCCAGCCAGTACTGCACCCGCTCGGAGTTCACCTCGATGCGTGAGGGGTTCTCCTTCGGGTGGTAGAGGCCGATCTCCTCGATGGCACGGCCGTCCCGCTTGTTCCGGGCGTCGGCGACGACGATGCGGTACTGCGGGTTGCGGATCATGCCGAGCCGCTTGAGCTTGATCTTGACTGCCACGGGTGTGGTCTCTCCTGCATTAGAGCGTGGGTGAGCGGTGTCTCATCGAGTGGGGCACGATGGGAGCCCGCCCGAGGGACAGACGCGACCGGCGGGGGTGAGAGGGCACCCGCCTGGTCACGATGTTCCAGCCTGACATTCTGCCAGATGATTCCCCATGCTCCGGCAAGGACGGTTCCGCCGCCGCCCTGATTTCGGCACGGATGTGCCCATGTCTCCGGAACGGGCGTGCGAACTGATCGCGCTGGTGAGCCGTCCTACCGGACATGCGAGTCACCACGAGCAGGACCCTGGCGGCGGGGGCGGCGGCCCTCGCCCTGCTGGCCACCGGCTGCGCGACGGGCGCCGCGCCCTCCGCGGCCGGCGCGCGCCCGGTCGCACAGACGCCCACGCGGCCGGCACCACAGACAACACCACAGACGGCACAGCACGCCGCGGCGGACACACAGCACTCCACCGCGGACGCGAGACGGGCCACCGCAGCGGGCGCGGCGTCCGTCCGGTACGGCGCAGCCGAACGCACCGCGGGCGCCGCCCCCGCGCGGTGCCGTACGACCGGCCTGCGGGCCAAGGTGGGACGGCAGGACCCGGCGGCGGGCAACCGCTACGCGCCGCTGGTGCTGACCAACACCTCGGCGAAGACCTGCTGGGTCTACGGCTTCGTCGGGCTCGTCCTCATCGACGGCCGGGGCGACGTGCTGCGGACGCGCACCCGCCGCGAGAGCGTCACCCCTCATCGGGTCACGCTGCGTCCCGGGGCCAGCGCGCACGCCCGGCTCCACTGGACGGTGGTGCCGAGCGGGCACGAGACCCGCTGCCCCGCCTCGGCCCGGCTGATGATCATCCCACCGGACGAGGTGGCGCACCTGGAGGTCCCGTTCACCGCGACGGTGTGCGACGACGGCAGGATCGACGCCAGGCCGATGGCCCCGGGCGCGAGCCCCTGACAACCACCGCGCGCCTCTTACAAGCACCGCGCCTCTTACAAGCACCGCGCCTCTTACAAGCACCGCGCCTCTGACGAGCACCGCGTGGCCTCCGCCGGGCACCGTGACAGCCTGTCCACGACACCGCAGGACCCGCCTGCCGGGATCGGCGGGCGGGTCCGGCGGCCGTGGTCCGTCAGTTCTGGCCGGGCAGCTTCAGCTTCGACGGGTCGAAGCCGGGCGGCAGCTCCAGGCCGGGGGGCAGCTGGCCGCCGCCGAGGTTGCCGAGCAGACCCTTGGGCAGCTTCGGGGCGTCCTGCGACGACGCGTTCGCGGCGGACTTGCCGAGCGCGGCCTTGCGCGGGTCGCCGCTGACGCGGCGGCCCTTCTTGGGCTTCTGCGTCTTCTGCTTGCGCCCGCCGGGCATGCCCGGGATGCCCATGCCCTGGGTCACCCGCTTCATCATCTTCTGCGCCTCGAAGAAGCGGATCACGAGGTTGTTCACCTCGGTGACCGTGACGCCCGAACCCTTGGCGATGCGCGCCCGCCGCGAGCCGTTGATGATCTTGGGGTCCTGACGCTCGCCGGGCGTCATCGAGCGGATGATCGCGGCGATGCGGTCCAGGTCGCGGTCGTCGACCTGGTTGAGCTGGTCGCGCATCTGCCCCATGCCCGGCATCATGCCGAGCAGGTTCTTGATGGGCCCCATGCGGCGGACCATCATCATCTGCTCGAGGAAGTCCTCCAGCGTGAAGCCGTCCCCGGAGACGAGCTTGCCCGCCATCTTGGCGGCCTCCTGCTCGTCGAACGTCTTCTGCGCCTGCTCGATCAGGGTGAGGATGTCACCCATGTCGAGGATCCGGCCCGCCATGCGGTCGGGGTGGAAGGCGTCGAAGTCCTCGAGCTTCTCGCCGGTGCTGGCGAACATGATCGGCCGGCCGGTGATGTGCCGCACCGACAGGGCGGCGCCACCCCGGGCGTCGCCGTCGAGCTTGGTGAGCACCACGCCGTCGAAGCCGACGCCGTCCATGAACGCGCGAGCCGTGCTCACCGCGTCCTGACCGATCATCGCGTCGAGCACGAACAGGACCTCGTCCGGGGTGACCGCGTCGCGGATGTCGGCGGCCTGCCGCATCAGCTCCTGGTCGATGCCGAGGCGGCCGGCGGTGTCGACGATGACCACGTCGTGCTGCTGGCGGCGCGCGTGGTCCACCGACTGCCGCGCCACCGCGACCGGGTCGCCCACGCCGTTGCCCGGCTCGGGGGCGTACACCGCCACCCCGGCCCGCTCGGCCATGACGGCGAGCTGCTGCACCGCGTTGGGCCGCTGCAGGTCACAGGCCACGAGCAGCGGGGCGTGCCCCTGCTCGCGCAGCCACTTGGCGAGCTTGCCGGCCAGGGTCGTCTTACCGGAGCCCTGGAGACCGGCCAGCATGATCACGGTCGGCGGGGTCTTGGCGTAGCGCAGGCGCCGCGTCTCGCCGCCCAGCACGTCGATGAGCTCGTCGTTGACGATCTTCACGACCTGCTGCGCGGGATTCAGCGCCTGGGAGACCTCGGCGCCGCGGGCCCGCTCCTTGACCCGGGCCACGAAGTCCTTCACGACCGGCAGCGCGACGTCCGCCTCGAGCAGCGCGATGCGGATCTCGCGGCAGGTCGCGTCGATGTCGGCGTCGGAAAGCCTGCCTTTGGACCGTAGGGAGGAGAAGACCGAAGTCAGCCGGTCGGAAAGCGTCTCGAACACGTGTTTGGCCAGCCTCGAAGCGAGTGGACGGGTCGGTGAACAGTCAGTCTCCCCAGACTATCCGCCCGCACGGCTTTCACGCCCGCGCCGCGATGGTGAGATCCTCCGGCGGACCGGGCCGTCCCTCACCGGATCGCGCCCACGTGGGACGTCAGCGCGTGCTCGACGAGCGTGATCAGGGTGCTCTTGACCGATTCCCGGTCCCGGGCGTCGGTGCGGATTATCGGGATGCGCGGCGACAGCGTCAGGGCGTCGCGGAGTTCGTCCTCGCTGTGGGTGTACTCGCCGTTGAAG